>NZ_JRJZ01000010.1:0-331 GCF_000800875.1 Cetobacterium sp. ZWU0022 | reverse complement strand
AATATAATCTCTTTTTAAATCTAAATTTCCTTTATATTTTTTTAAATCTACCTCTATTTCTTTGATTTCTTTTAAATAATTTTCTAATTTTTTTTCAACATCAGTATTATTCTCATATGCTTTTCTTGCACCATTTAACCCTTCCCAAAAAAACATTTTAGTATAATCTCCAATCCCATGAATTTTTAAATCAGTTAATTGTTGTTCAATTCTTTGAATATTATTTGTTTTTATACTAATTTCTAGACTATCTTCACTTAAAATTGAGCTCTCTTTTTTAAAATTTAAATATTTAATTTCAGAAATATTCCCTAACTCTTCTAAAAAATTA
>NZ_JRJZ01000156.1:0-36331 GCF_000800875.1 Cetobacterium sp. ZWU0022 | reverse complement strand
GAAAATCTTTATCCCTTTTTAAGGAATTGGACCTATTTTTCATCTTTAGTTAACAGATTCATTATTATGTAAGTTTAAGGGTATCATTTTTTCGATTAGATTTCAAATAATTTTTACTTAAAAGCTTTTTCACCAATTTTAATATGTTTTTTAATTATCTCTAGAGTTTCAGAAAATTTATCTTGTTCTTTTTCATTTAGTTCCAACTCTAAAACTTTTTCAACTCCATTTTTACCAATAATAGCAGGAACTCCTATATAAAGACCATTTTCTCCATAGTGTCCTTCTAAATATCCGCTACAAGCCATAACTTTCTTTTCATCAGAATACACAGCTCTTATAATATCCGTGCATACACAAGCTATTCCAAACTCTGTACTTTTCTTTCCTGAGTAGATATCCCATCCAGCTTTTGTAACAGTAGTTTGAACTTTATTGTAATCAAGTTTTTTACCAGTATTTTTTAAGAAGGATTCTAACGAAAATCCATTTATACTAACCTGAGAGAATACAGCCATTTGTGAATCTCCATGTTCACCTAACATATATGCTTGAATAGATCTAGCATCAATATTTAACTCATTGCTAAGAACTCTACAAAGTCGAGCTGAATCAAGTCCAGTTCCGGTTCCTATAATGTGATTATGTGGTAACCCTGATAGTTTTTGAACGTAGTATGTAACTATATCAACCGGATTTGTTATAACAACAAAGTAACCTTTAAATCCAGAAGCCATAATTTCAGGAACAAATGAATTGATAATTTTAAGTGATCCTTCTAGCTCTGAAAGACGGTTTTTAGAAATATTATCAATAGTTCCAACACTAATAACAACAATATCAACTTTTCCTAAATCCTGATAAGTTCCTTTTTTTACTTTGACTCTATGTGGTAAAAAACTAGCAGTATCCATACAGTCAAAGGCTTGAGACTGAGATTTTGCTTCATCAATATCTACAAGTACTAACTCATTACAAACTCCTTGAAGCATTAAAGATAAAGCACAATGACTACCTACATGTCCTGTTCCTACAATTCCAACTTTTCTTTGTTTAAACATAAAAATCTCCCCCTATTCGTATTGTGTATTTTTTATATAAACACCCTTTTTTAGTTTTAAATCTTTAGAGAATATATTTGCCAATAATGAACCAGAAATAAGATGTACAACTACTGCAATAGCAGAAGGTAAGGCAGTTAATGGATTGTTAAATTGAGCTGATAATCCAATCGCTAATGAAGCATTTTGTAAACCAACTTCAATTGAAATAGTTTTTCTTTTTTCAACTCTCATCTGAACAACCTTAGCAATTATGTATCCCACAAAATAGCCAATCCAGTTATGTAGGCATACAGCTACAATCAAAATAAAACTAGAGCTCAAGAAATTCTGTTTATTTGGTGCAACACACATTCCATTAATTAAAATCACAATCATAATTGGAAAAATTACAAAAACTTTTGTAAATCTTTCTAGTCGATCTTTCACAAAAAATCTAACCAAGATTCCTAACATAGATGGTAATAAAACGATTTGAAGAATACTGAAAAACATAGTTTTATATTCTATATTTAACCATTCTCCAGCTAAGTACATTGTTAATAGTGGAGTTAATAAAGGTGAAATAAAAGTTGAAACAGTTGTCATAGCTACAGATAAAGCTACATCTCCTTTAGCAATATATGTCATCACATTACTCACAGTTCCACCAGGGCAAGCTCCTAATAAAACCAGTCCTATTGCAAATGCAGGAGGAAGATTAAAAGCTTTTGCTAAAACAAATGCGACTAGAGGCATCACTGTATATTGAGCTAAACATCCAACAAAAACATCTTTATACTCAGTTATAACTAACCTTACATCTTTTAAATTTAATGTAAGCCCCATTACAAACATTGTGATTCCTAATCCGATATTAATAAGAGATTGTCCCATTAGTCTAACTTTACTCATCTGAACAAAAGGTTCTGGCTTTAAAAGTGAAAATACCGAGACTCCAACAACTAATAAGATAAAATATTTACTTAAAAAATCACTCAATTTATTAACATATTTCATTTTTATCAACTCCCGACAGATTATTAAAATAAAAAAAGCTTAAACCAAGGGCTTAAGCTTAAAATTTTTCTAATCCGCTCAAGCCTTGATTGTTAAAAACTAAAACAAGGCTTGAATTTTAAGAGGAAATAATCCTACTAACTTCAAACCACAGAGCATATTATTATTATCAGAATAAGAGCAGCTAATGTTTTTTTGTTAGTATTCATAATTTTTCCTCCTTTTTTATTTTTGTTAAGAGTTATACTATTCTATTTTTATTCAGTTGTCAAGAAAAAATAAAATTTTTTTTTCATATTTTTTCAATATAAACTTTTTCTACTTTTTTCTAGAACTTTTAAAAGCTTTTGGAATATTTTTTTATCATACTCTAAAGCAAATATTCCAATATTTTCTAGATACTCTCTTATAGATTCATTACGTGTTAAAGAGCAAAGTCCTAAATTTTCAAATTCAATTAAACAGCTTTCAGAAGATTCTGTTATTAAAACCTTTCCATTTTTTTCTAGACATTCTTTTATAAACTCATATGTCTCAGTTGATGAAAGGATCTCAAATTCTTCATCGATTTCTATATCAATTTTTAGATTTTTATCTAGTTTTTTAAAGTTTTTAAATATGTTCATAACTACTCTCCAGTAAATTTATTTGCTATCTATAAATATTTTACATCATATTTGACTTTTGTGTAAAATATGTGTAAAGCAAAAATTTTAGTAATTTTTTTGATAACATTATAGTTTAAATATATCATCTGAACTAGGTGAATAGTCAAGTTTTTTCTTTTCCTTCTTGAGAATATTTGAATAAAATGATATATTATAAACTTAGAAGAATATAATTTTTTAGGAGTGATAGATGTTTATTTATACAATAGTTAATATTGGAAGTGAAAAATCTTTAAAAGAGGAGGTTGCTTTAAAATATCCTGAACTGAGTTTTGCATACTCTAGACCAGGATATATAACATTTAAAGATAACAGTGGAAAATTAAATATAGATAGTAAACTTAATTTAGTTTTTGCTAGAGCGTATGGAATCTCTTTAGGTAGAACGAAACCTGAAAATTTAGAAGAGGAGATTTCAAAGTATAAAGCAGATGTGACTCATAGATTCTCTCTTATATCAGACGAAAAATCTGGAGAAACAGCTAATTTAGGAGATACGATTTTAGATGTTATTGAGGTTAAAGATGGAGAGTTCTGGTTAGGAATGAGAAAGGTTTATGCAGATTCGTGGAGAGTTATTGGAGCTAACCCAAATCTTATACTTCCTGAGGCTGCACCTTCAAGAGCTTACTTAAAAATAGCTGAAGCTCTTATTTGGACTAATTATGAGTACAGAGGTGAGGAGAGTGTTCTTGAACTAGGTTCAGCTCCTGGTGGAGCAAGCTATGCAATGCTCGAGAGAGGCTTTAAGGTATACGGTGTAGATAATGCCCTTATGGCTGAGGATCTTTTAAAGAATCCAAACTTTAAACATATAAAAGAACCTATGCAAAAAGTTCAGGATAGCGATGTTCCAAGACCTTGTCATCTTTTAGTTTCAGATGTAAATGTTTTACCATCACTTATTTTAAGCCAACTTAAAAGATTTATGTCTATAAGGCCAGGAATTCACACGGTATTTTATACTTTAAAAATAGGAGATAAAATCTCTGTAAAAGAAGTTCTAAAACATATTGATACATTTAAAACATTCGGTTTTAAAGAGATTAGAGCAACTCAACTGCCAAGTAATAAATCAGAAATCATGCTTTATGGAAAAAAATAGAATTAAAAAATAGAGGGATCCTTATAGTATCCCTCTATTTTATTAGATCTTTATTTTAAGGCTTCTCTTATTTTTTCCAATCTTTTTCTATTCACTCCAAAGTCATACCAACCAGTTTGAGCAGCGGACCTTATATTTATTATATTTTTATCCGGTTCAATCTCAAAATCAGCGATGTCTTCAAATCCGAAAAATTTGCTATAAAAAGCTACTTTTAAAAAATTTTGGTTATTTTCTAAAATTTTTCCCTCAAATTTTTGAATTACTTTGATAAGGTTTTCTTTGATGTCTTCATTTTTATTATTTATAGATATAGGCTCAATATAATGTTTTGAGTCTTTAGATTCACTAGAAACACAGTTAGGTTTATTAGGACAATCTTTTAACATGGTTTTATCACTTCCTTCCCCCAGTAAAATTGAAAAATAACAAGTAAAAATTATAATGAGATTCTTTTTCATAACTTTTCACCTCTTTATCTTTAGTATACCTTATTCTTCAATAAAAAGACAAATTTTTGTTAAAAGATTTATTTTCTGATATCTAGCCATTCTTTATTAGTTTTCGCAATATTTCCAAAGAATATCGGATTTGTAATTATAGCTATACTATTATCTTTATACCCTTCTATTCTAAAATAACTGTTTTGAGGAAGATTAATCTCGAGATTAATTTTGTCTCCTTCAATTTCAGAGTGAATTTGACCATTGATAATTATTTTCCAAGTAATATTTTCTTTGGCAGAAAGATTACATTCGATAAGATTACTATTTAAAGTTTCGCCAAAGAAAATCTCTTTTTTATTATTCTGAGTAGATATTTCATGTAAGCAAAGATTCAATTCACCAATAGTAGATATATAATTTTTTCCAACTTTTAAACTTTGAAGTAGATTGTTCACAGTAAATCCATTCATATGTACATAGTTTAATGGTTTTCCTAAGAAGCTTGAATTTTTGTCAACGAAATCAGTATGAGAATCACTTCCACCAACAGCAAATATTTTATACCCATTCATTAACAGACCATCAAAAGCTTTTAAAGCATCAATATTAAACTGAGTTTTTTGATTATTATAAGGAGAGTTTAAAACTTCAATTAAGTCAAAACTAGTTAGATCGATGTTGTAATTAACTCCCATAGTAGCATTTAAAGGATGATTCATAACTACAAGAGCATTTTGCTTTTTAACCCATTCAAATATAGTTTTTAAAAGTTCAGGTCCAACTTTTTTTCCCTTTAAGAAAGCAGGATAATCAGGCAGAGTTTTTAATCCTAAGAAATTGAAATGTCCATTTTCCATTAAAGTAAGTTCAGTTGATGGAATGATTGGTGAAATACTTAATGGGGTTTTAGTAGAAATAACATTGTGGTCAGTTAAAAATATAAAATCTAAATTTAAATCTTCAATACCTTTTGGTAGAGTTTTTAGCTCGAGTAATCCATCAGAGAATTTCGTATGAGCATGAAGCTCTCCTTTATACCATTTTTTTTCTTTCGAAAATTGATTCTCATAATTAAATCTAGATATATCCATAAAAGCTGAAGATTTATTCATATCAACATCCTTTAGAATTTCTAGTACAAACATCCCTTTAAACATATAAGGTTTAGTTATTTCAAGCTTCCATATTCCATCTGTAAGTTCTCCAGGAATAGCACAATTAGAACTATCTTCAAAGTTTTTACCACTATAGAAAATTTTTTCTTTAGCTTTAAATGTTGTTAAAATTCTAATTTGACCATTAGGATCTTTTAAAGTCACGGGGAAGTGTTCATCCGGACAATTTTTTAAAAATAAAATTATATTTTTTTTAAGATTTCTTAAATTAAGGTTAAATGTTAAAACTTCACACTCTTTTTCTGTGAATATACCATTTAAAATCATAGTGCATCATCATTTTCATTGTATGTTGGGCTCACATACTCCATAGAATCGTAGGCGACAGAGATATTAAAAGGTAGTTTTTTAACTAACTCTTCAATCTCTTTATGGGTTTTCATAGGATCATGTCCAAAATGCGTTACAATTATAGGAGTTTTAGAGTTGATAGATTTAAACTCTTCAAGTTTTGTTAAAACTTCTTTTAAGGTTTTTAAATCTAAATGATCAACATTATTTTTGTTACAATCTAAGAAAGTACACTCTATGACAATGCTATCAAATCTATAATTTTTTATAAAATTAAATGTTTTTTCAGAATAAACGCCAGTATCTGAGGCATGCAGTCTTGTAGAATTGTACTTATCTTTAATTATAAAGTTCATACCTAGCTCTCCCGCGTTAAGCCCCGTATGTCTAGCTTCTATTGGAGTAAACTCAAATCCTTCAAATTCGAAGGGTATAAAATTTTTCATAGGAGTGATATTTAAGTGTTGTGTTCTTTCAATTAATTTTGCTTGATGCTTAGGTTTAATACCTTTTTTTATTTCGGAATTAAGCCATTCATAAGAGATTTCATTAATAAAGACATGAACAGAATCTTTTATTTTTATTAACTCTTGGATATCTAAGTGATCGTTATGAGTATGAGATAAAACGATTCCTTTGATCTTGTTAAAATCTATTTTATTTTCGATAATTTGAGTTCTAATATCAGGTGAGAAATCTAGCAAAATTTTATCATCTAATAAAAACGATGATCTTTTTCTCAGATTTTTTCCTCCTAACTCTCTAATTTTTTTACAATAGTCACAAGAACAAAATGGATCAGGAATTCCACTAGCAGATCCAGTTCCTAAAAATATAGTTTTCATGTTTTATTAACCTCTTTCTGTATAATTTTTTAAAAGTGCTCCAGAAACTTCAACGAACACCGATATTGTTATTAATGTTATAAGCGCTGTTCCAGCAGCGTTAAAGTCATATGCCTTAATAAATTTAGAAACGATATATCCGATTCCACCAGCTCCAACAACTCCGATTACAGACGATTGAGCCATATTAGATTCAAATCTTAAAGCTGTCCATCCAGTTACAACTCTTTTTATATTAGGAACTACTGCAGCTTTCATAATATTAAACCAAGAAGCTCCAGTAGACCTTATAGCTAGAATACTTTCTTCTCCTAAATCCTCGATAGACTGTAAATAGGCCTTTGTTAAATAAGAAACAGTGTGAACGGATAAACCTAAAATTCCAGAGAAAGGTCCAAGTCCGATTGAAGAAACAAATATAACTGCCCAAATTAGAGATGGAACAGCTCTTATGAATGATAAGTAAGCTTTTATTCCTACTGCTAATGGTTTCCAAGGAGTTGTATTTGCTGCAGCTAAGAAAGCAAGTGGAAGTGAAAAGATCATTCCAACTAGAGTAGCGATAAATGCGATTTCAAACGATTCCCAAACAGCTATTAAAACAAACTTGAAAACAGTTAAATCAGGTCTTCCAAATTCAGCTAAAATACTTCCAAGTCTTGTCATTCCTCTAGAGAATCTATAAAAATCTAAATTTAATTTAAAGAATGAAAATACAAATAAAATCATGATACTTAACATTATTCTATTTAAAAATCTATCATTCTTATGATCTTTAATTTTAATTTTTCCAAAGTAGTTTTTATTCATTTAAATTATCCTCTTTCTTAAAATATTAGAAATTATCTCAGTAATAATAACGCAAACAACAATTAAGATTATTCCCATAGCGGCTGTTTTGTATTTCATTAAGCTTAAATTATTACTGATGTACATTCCAACTCCACCAGCTCCAACTAATCCAATTATAGATGATGATCTAATATTGTTTTCCAAAGAGTAGATTGTCCAAGAGATAAATCCTGGAAGAGCTTGAGGAATAGCACCGAATCTAATAACTTGAATATATGACATTCCAGTTGCCTTCAGAGATGTTAAAAGCTCTAAATCAACTTCATCAATAGTCTCGTAATAGAATCTAGTCATACTTCCGATATTTCCAACAGTCAGAGCAATAACTCCAGTTGTAATTCCAACTCCAAAAGCAGGAACTAACATAAGAGCCCAAATGATATTGGGTACATTTCTGATTACGGTCATAAAACCTTTAACTACAGTTCTAATCCATTTTATATGCATTGTTTTTTCTGAACATAAAAATCCAAGTAAAAAAGATATAATAGATGAAAAGACTAAAGATACAACAGCAACACAAAATGTATCTAGCAGCGGAGTCAAATAATCAGTATAACTTTGCCAATTTACAGGGAGCATCTCTTCAGTTATGAAAAATACAGCTTCAGGTAGTTGTTGTAAAAATACTGGAAAAGAAAATTCCATTCTTTGTGCAATTAGAAGATACACAAGAGATATTCCACCAAGTACTAACAAATCAGTTTTAGTACTAAAGAACTTGATAATAGATTTAAGAAGTTCTTTATTTGGTAAATTTGCAAACGGTTTAGTAAAAATATTAAAAGGTTTAATAAGAGTTCTATTAAATGTTTTGTCCATAAATCTCACCTATCTTTTCTTCTGTAAGATTTTCTGGAATATCATCAAAAATAATTTGTCCCTTATTCATTCCTATTATTCTAGTAGCATATTGTTTAGCAAATTCAACTTGATGAAGGTTAACAATACATGTAAGATTATCTTCAACACAGATATTTTTTAAAGTTTCCATAACAACTTCAGATGATTTAGGATCTAAACTTGCGATAGGTTCATCTGCTAATATTAATTTAGGATTTTGTGCTAGAGCTCTAGATATACCAACTCTTTGCTTTTGTCCTCCACTTAATTCAGATGCTTTCTTATAGCAATGATCCTCAAGACCTAATCTTTTTAATATGTTCAAAGCTTTTTCTTTATCTTCTTCAGAATAAAGTTCAAAGAATCCTTTTAGGTTAGACATATATCCAAGTCTTCCATGAAGAACATTTTGAATAACTGAAAGTCTTTCAATTAAGTTGTAATGTTGAAAGATCATTCCCATCTCTCTTCTTACTTTTCTTAAATTTCCACCAGATATTTTAGATATGTCTTTTCCGTTAAAAATAATTGCTCCACTAGAAAGAGGATTCATCGCGTTTATAGATCTTAATAGAGTTGATTTACCAGCTCCAGACGAACCTATAATAGCTACAAATTCACCTTTTTTTATATCTAAATTTATATCAGATAAAGCTAAAAATTTATTATCATACGTCTTGTTACCATTCTTTATTGAAACTATATTTTCCATTTTTCTCCCTTTCACTAATTAAATTATTTATTGTTTTATAAAATTAATCTGTACTGATTTCTGTTAAATTAAGATTTTTCATAACTTGCCCAATAATATCAAAATCTTTAGTTTCTACTTTTATATGTTGTTCGCCATCTTTTTTACCATAGAAGTTTTGCATAAAATTAGGATCATTGTAATTTAAGAAGAAGTTTTCTAACTTTTGTTTTAACTCTTTTGGTAAGTCTTGTTGTACTAACCATAAGTTATCAGGAATAACAGAACTTTTATAGATAATCTTATGATTATCTGGTGTAAAGAACTTTCTATTTTTTATGTATGAGTTAGATGATATAACTCCGATATCAGCATCTTTATCAAGTAAAGCTCTAACAGTATTAGTCGTTGATCCTGTTTCATAAGGTTTAAACTTAGTATTGAAATCATTTGTATCTTTTATAATTTTACTTGTAATAAGGTCATTTACTGGCCAAAGGTATGTTGAACCAGATGATTGTTTTGTATAAGCAAAAGTGTATGGTCTAGTTGGATTAATTAAATCCTCTTTTGTAAATCCATTTATATTTGTATCGGGTCTTGTGATGAAATATGAGAATTTTCCCCAGTATTCTTTGTTTCCATCTTTAGCAAAAGAGATAAGTGGTTCAATCTTAGTTCTTTGAGATGTTATGAAGTAAGGCATAGCACCAGTGTATGCAATGTCAGTTCTATTTTTTTTAGCTCTTAAAGATTCCCTTAATGCCATATCAGATGATGGTTCGAACCATTCTACTTTCATTCCAACACTAGCTTCTAGATCTTTCAAAAATTGATCTTTAGCTTTAACTTTCATTTCAAGATCCTCATCAATTCCGAAAGCTATAACTAATTTTTGTTCTCCACTGTCTTTTTTTCCACAACCAGATATAAATAAAGATGTTCCTAATAAACCAAGTGTTAATACTTTTTCAAATCTTTTCAATTTAATTCCCTCCAGATTATAGATTATTTTAATTTTGCTTCGTAGAAACTTTTAACGTCATTCCATTTATAATAAGGTTTCATAGAGCTATTGATAGGTAAACTAGCCTCTTTTTCATTGTGAAGCATTTTTACGATAACTTCGTTTTTATCATTTGTATAGAATAGCCACTGAACATTTGTTGACATTCCAGATACATCTCTACCTAACCAAGTTTTGTAAACATCTTCAACTTTATCTTGTTTAACAGCCATTCCATTAATTTCTAAAAGTGTTATGAATGGAATCATTGTTTCAGCATGTGCAAATCTTAAGTTTGCAGTTATATTTTTGTTAGCAAGAGCATTATCACTTGTAACAATGAAGTCTTTTAATAAAGGTAACGCAATTGTAGTAGCAATATCTTCTCCGTTTTTTCCAGGTCCTTTTTCGTAGAAGTCGTATAAGTTATCTACCTCTTCATACCATTTCAGTTGGTCTTGAGAGAATAATTTACCTATTCCTAAATCTACTCCGATATTAGATTGAATAATATAAAGGTCATAAATATTTCTAACAGCATCTGTAGGAGTTTTTAAAACAGATTTTCCTTTAGCGTCTTTTAGATTGAATTCCCCTTTTTCAAGTCTTGCGATAAACTCTTTTGAAAATAGTTTGTTTAAAACTTCATTGTTAAAGTCTTTACTTTTTGCATATTCTTTAACTTCTTTTTTCCATTTTCCATTATCAGCAAACTCCTCATATTCAGGAGAAAGGTCATAGAATCTTAATATTTCATCTTTTTCTCCATTTGTAGAAATTTTAAAGTTAGTTGCAGGAGTATATTTTGCTAATTCTCCCATAAAAGCATCTCTACTTTGTTGAGCTCTTTCTACATGCGTAGAACTAGCTATGATTTCTCTACCAAAGATATCTTGATTATTTTCGTAGAATCTTTTTGCAATTCCTCTTTGCTCTTCTGCCCCAACCTCAGTTAGAAGTCCATAGTTTCCTTTTTCAATCTCCATAATTTTGGCAACATTTTCTTTTAATTTAAGACCTTCAGGAGTGATTCCTCCATCTTTTTCAGCGATTGAAAGCAGTTCAAAAACAGATATATCATATTTAGGTGAAGAAAGATGTCTAGATCCATGTCTTCCTAGGTGATTGATGAAAAGTGGTTTATATCCTTCAGGTATAGGAGTAACTACTGATTTTTCAAAGTGATAAGGTTGTTTAGTTCCTAGGTACTCAAAATCTGAAGCATAAGCCATTGATGCACAAGCTCCAATTAGAAATAAAGTTGTTTTAATATTCATTTAATATCTCCCTGTATATAAATTTTTAATTATATCTATTATATAAGTAAAAGGTTAATACAAAATTAAAATAATGTAAAAAGTATGTTATTTTATATACATTAGGATAAATAAAAAAGAGCTATCATTTCGATAGCTCTTGTTATTTATATTTTGATTAGATATTTAAAGCCAAAGCGATAGAACCTAATAATCCAGCATTGTCTCCAAGACCAGGAGGGACAATATAATTATCTATATCTTCTAAAATCTCTTTAGTTTGAACATAGTTATTTAACAACTCTTTAACATTTTTTCTAATTAAAGGGAACAATTGCATCTGTTTCATAACTCCTCCACCAAGAATTATTTTTTCCGGCGAAGCAATTAAAATATAGCTCATAAGTGCTTGTGCAATATAATAAGCTTCAATTTCCCATGCTTTATGATCAACAGGTAATTCATAAGCTTTAACTCCCCATCTTTCTTCAATAGCTGGACCTGCAGCTAAACCTTCAAGACAGTCATGGTGGAATGGACATTTACCAGCATATGTATCCTCAGAATGTCTTCTAACAAATATATGACCC
Source organism: Cetobacterium sp. ZWU0022 (assembly GCF_000800875.1). NCBI lineage: Bacteria > Fusobacteriati > Fusobacteriota > Fusobacteriia > Fusobacteriales > Fusobacteriaceae > Cetobacterium > Cetobacterium sp. ZWU0022. The sequence goes on along the minus strand of NZ_JRJZ01000156.1, from coordinate 24,503 downwards.
ATCTCAGGATGTAGCATACCGTGAACTAGTTTTCCAGAAGTAAGAAGACCTCCACCGATTCCAGTTCCAATAGTTAAATACAAGCAATTTTTTAAACCTTTTGCAGCGCCCCAAGTTGCTTCTCCAAGTGCAGCTCCATTTACATCAGTATCGAATGCCATAGGCACATTTAGATTTTTTTGTAACTCTCCAATTAAATTAAAATCGCTCCAATATTTTTTTGGTGTTTTTGTAATGTATCCATAAGTTTCAGACTCTGGATTTGGATCGATTGGACCAAATGATCCAACACCAATAGCTTCAACTCCTTTATCTTTAAAAAAGTCGTAAACTTTTTGTAAAGTAATTTCTGGTGTTTCAGTAGCAAAGCTTACTCTTTCTAATATCTCCCCATTTTCAGTTGCAATTCCGCAAACGAATTTTGTTCCTCCAGCTTCAATAGCTCCTAATTTCATTATACCCTCCATTAAATTCTAAAAAACTTTATCATAGGTATAGTAAACACCATTTTGGTCATAATTTCAATACCTAAACTACTTTTATTTGGATAAATATTTGCAGTAAATACTTCTTCACCATCATTTAAAAATATTTCAACAGATGATTTATCCATAAAAATATGAATTTTTTCTAAATTTTGCAAAGTACAGCTTCTGTTTCCTGTGTATCCTGTTCCAGAATGATTTCTATCTAAGGTAGCTTTTTTATTTTTGAAATCATAGGAGAAAGTAGTTTTTTCGTTTTCATTTTTTCTTAAATCTATTTTGAAATCTGTATCTAGATTTTTTAAATCAATAATTAATTCATAAGTATCTCCACTTATTCCTAAATTAGAAAGATCAAAACTATTTTTAACTTTAATTTCTTCAAGTTGAATTTTTTCTTTTCTTAATTTTTTTAAATTAGGATGCGGAGTTTGGAAAATTTTATTATTTTTTATCTCCAAAGTTCTTGGTAATGTTAAAGAGTGTATCCAATTTTCTTTTTCAATTGTAGGATGATCTAACTCTTCAGGCATTCCCATCCATCCTATTAAAACATTTTTATTATATTCATCAATAAAAGTTTGAGGAGCATAAAATTCAAAACCACGATCTAATTCTATAAAATCATTTTTATTTACTTCATCTAACTCTCTTATAATATAACATGATTGATATCTGTTGTTGTACAAATCTCCGTCTGCATCTATTCCTTGAGGAGAGAAAAGTAAAGCTGAGCTTTCTTTATCAGTTATAAAATCTGGACATTCACACATAAATCCAAAATCTGCATTTATAACCTCTTTCTCAAAAGTCCAATTTATTAAATCTGCTGATGAAAATACTACAACTGTACCAGTCAAATCAACTCTTTGAGCACCTATAACCATTTTATAAATTTTGTTTTCAATAAAAACTTTTGGATCTCTGAAGTGACGAGTATATCCTTTTGGAATATCTTTATCATGTATAACGGGACCTTTTTTTTCGAAATGTACTCCATCTTTAGAGGTTGCTAAGCATTGATAGCTCTCTCTAACTCCATTATTTTTTACATTTCCAGTATAGAAAAGATGAATCTCTCCATCTTTTTCTATAGCGCTTCCAGAATAGCATCCATCTTTATCAAATGAGTCAGTTGGACTCAAAGCAACAGGGAGAGTTTCCCAGTTTATTAAATCCTTACTTCTTAAATGTGCCCAATGTTTTGCTCCGTGTTCACAAGCGTTTGGATTCCACTGATAAAATAGATGATATTCACCTTTCCAATAGATAAGACCGTTCGGATCATTTAGTAATCCGTACGGTGGTGCGATATGAAATCTACTTCTCCACATATTACACCTCATCTTTAAATCCAAGGATGATAGTTGCAGCTCCAGCTCCTATAAAGCTTATAAGCAAAGCAATTATATAGTTTATCATAGATTCGGGTTGAACAATAGAGATTCCAGGAATTCCAGTAACACCAACAGCGTTCATAGATACCTTAGTTAAAGTTATATATGCTCCTCCTAAAGCTCCACCAATAATAGCTCCAATAAATGGCTTTCCAAGTCTTAAGTTAACACCAAATAGTGCAGCTTCTGTAATTCCTAAAAGACATGAAAGTGCAGCTGGAAGAGCGATAGATTTCATATTTGTACTTTTAGTTTTAAAGAATACAGCCATTGCAGCTCCACCTTGAGCAACATTTGCCATAGACCAAAGAGGTAGTAGGAAATTTTTTCCAACGTTTGGATTAGCTAAAAGATTAGCTTCTATAGCATGGAAGCTGTGATGCATTCCAGTGATAACGATAGATGAGTAGCTTCCACCTAAAATTATTCCGGCAAAAACTCCTAAAGTTGTGTATATATATTGTAGACCGAAAGATATCCCATCTCCGATAACTCTTCCTAAAGGTCCAATAATAGTTATGCTTATAAATCCAGTTATAAGTATTGTTAAAAATGGAGTTACAATAATATCTAGCATATTAGGTACGATTTTTCTTAGATTTTTTTCGATTAAACTCATAACCCACACAGCAATCAGTATAGGTAAAACAGTTCCCTGATATCCAATTTTAGCAAAATTCATTCCAAATAGATTGAAGTATCCAGATATTCCATTTCCAACAGTCCAAGCATTTTGTAGAGCTGGATGTATTAAAATTCCTCCAAGGGCAGCAGCAAGATATGGATTTGCTCCAAACTCTTTTGCAGCAGAGAAAGCTAAGATAATAGGAAGGAATACAAAGGCTGTATTTGAGAACATATCAAGTAGTTCAAATAGCGACGAATCACCAGCAAACCACCCGAAAGTTTTCCCCATCCCTAAAACACCCATTAGTAAACCGCTAGCTACAATAGCTGGGATAATAGGTACAAATATATTTGAAAGTGTTCTAGCAAATCTTTGGAAAACGTTAAGATTTTTCATTTGATCTTTTTTTACATCTTCTAAAGAAGACTCTTCTATTTTAGCTTCACCTAAAATAATAGCACAAACCTTATTAACAGCTCCTTGACCCAGTATAATTTGTAGTTGTCCATTAGAGAAAAAAGCTCCTTTGATATCAGAATTTTTCTTTAAGTTGTCTAAACTAACAAGAGCTTGATCTTTAACAACAACTCTTAATCTAGTTGCACAGTGTCCAACAGTTGAAAGGTTATTTTCTGTTCCAATATTCTCAAGAATAAATTCAGCAGTTTTTTTATAATCCATTTTGAAACCTCCAAAATATAAAATTATTTTTCAATATGGGAACGGTCCCACATATGATTTAATATATTATATTTTTTACAAAAAGTCAATTTTTAATTTTTGTAAAACAGATATTTTAAACTAAAAAAAGTCTTAAGGTTTGTTTTATGAACGAATATATCTTTGTAAAATATATTTTTTTTGATAAAAATTGAAAAGTTAAAATCAATAGGTTATAATTTAAATTAATAGTTTTATAAAAAAATTTAGAGAGATGTGAAAATATTATGAAGAAAAAATTAACGATTAAAGAAATAGCAGAACTTTCAGGCGTGGGAAAAAGTACTGTCTCTAGATTTTTAAATGATGGATACGTCAGTGAAACTGTAAAAGAAAAGATAGAGAGAGTCATATCGGAAAACAATTATGAACCGAATGTTTTTGCTAGAGGAATAAAAGCTAAAAACAATAGATTTATAGGAGTTATTGTCCCATGTTTAGATTCAACAATTACCTCAACAATTTTGATGCAGTTAGATAATAGACTTAGAGAGTTAGGGTATATACCTTTAATAATAAATACAAATCATGATATCTCGTTAGAGTTAGCAAACTTAGAGAATCTTTCAAGATTAAAAGTTGAGGGAATAATATTGGTTGCTACAGAAGTCAGAGATGAACATAAGATATTTGTAAAAAAAAGTAAAATTCCAGTACTGTTTGTTGGACAGATTTGTGACGAAGCATATTCGATAGCAAATGATGAAATTGGTGCAGGAAAAACAGTTGGGAGTTATGTAGCAAAATCAGGACATAAAGATATTTTGTATGTAGGAGTAAATGAAAAAGATATCCTGGTTGGAAGTATTAGAAAAAGAGCTGTTATAAATGAGCTAAAAAAATATGATTGTGATGTGCAGATAATTGAAAGTGATTTTAGTTTTGACAAAACTGAAGCTTTAGTTTTTGAATATTTGAAAGATAACAAAGTTACATGTATAATATGTGCAACAGATAATATGGCTTTTGGTACAATTAAAGCGTTGAATACTTTGGGAGTAAAAATTCCAGAAGAAGTTTCTGTAGTTGGATTTGGAGGTTATAAAGTTTCAGATATAATTATTCCTTCACTTACAACAGTAAGATTTTTTAATGAAATGACAGGAAAGCTCGCAGCAGAAAGTATCGTAAAGTTAATTGGAAATCTAGAGATTGAAAAACTTCAAAGCATAGGTTTTGAGTTTTTAGAAAGAAAAAGCGTTGCAAAAATATGAAATTAATTGTATCATACAGACATTTGAAACTAAAGGGGGAAGCTTATGAAAACTGAAAAAGAAAAAATGATAGCTGGAGAGATGTATAATCCAACAGATGCACAACTTTTAAAAGATAAAGATGATGCTAAAAGATTTTGTCAAAAATATAATTCAACAGATGATACAAGCTATGAAATTAGAAAAAATTTAATGAAGAATTTTTTAGGAAAAACAGGAGAAAATTTACATATCGAATCTAATTTTAGATTGGAATATGGTTACAATATAGAAATTGGAGAGAATTTCTATGCAAATTATGATTGCTTACTATTGGATATCTGTCCAATTATAATAGGAGATAATGCAATGCTAGCTCCGGGGGTACATATATATTCAGCAACTCATCCAGTTGATCCAACAGAAAGAAACTCAGGGAAAGAGTATGGAAAGCCTGTAAAAATTGGTCATAATGTTTGGATAGGTGGTAGATCGGTTATAGCACCTGGAGTAACTTTGGGAGATAATGTTGTTGTAGCAGCAGGATCTGTTGTAACTAAAAGTTTTGGGGACAATGTAGTTATTGGTGGAAATCCAGCTAAAATTATAAAGCATATCGAAGTAAAATAGAGAAAAAAATAGAGAAAATGAAAAGCAAGCAAACTGATTCTTGCTTTTTTTTATTGCAATAAACATTCTAAAAAAAGTGTTATAGAACAGTTTTTGGTCTAAATGTTTGTTAAAAATATATAAAGGTGTATAATGTTGGCATAAGATTGATATGGAGGCGGTAGTTATGAATAAAAATATTAAAAGTGGTTTTGGAACTACATCTATTCATGGAGGAAGTACAAAAAATCCATTTGGAACTTTAGCAACACCAATTTATCAAACATCAACTTTTATATTCGATTCAGCTGAACAAGGTGGAAGAAGATTCGCATTGGAAGAGGATGGATACATATATTCTAGACTAGGAAATCCGACTGTGACAGTTGTTGAAGAAAAATTAGCTCTTTTAGAAGAGGGAGAAGCAGCATTAGCTACAGCTTCAGGAATGGGAGCTATCGCTTCAACTATGTGGACAGTTTTAAAAGCTGGAGATCATGTTATTTCTGATAAAACGCTTTATGGGTGTACTTTTGCACTTATGAGCCATGGGCTTACAAAGTTTGGAATTGAAGTTGAGTTTATTGATACATCAGACCTTAAAGCTGTAGAGAAAGCTATGAGAAGTAACACAAGAGTGATTTATTTAGAAACACCAGCAAACCCAAATTTAAAAATAGTAGATATAGAAAAAGTTGCTGAGATTGCTCATAGAAATGATAATACACTTGTAGTTGTAGATAATACTTTTGCTACTCCTTATTGTCAAAAGCCTTTGACTTTAGGTGCTGATATTGTTGTTCATTCAGCAACAAAATATTTAAATGGTCACGGAGATGTAATAGCAGGATTTGTGGTAGGTTCAAAAGATTTAGTAACACAAATTAGACTTGTTGGAGTTAAGGATATGACTGGAGCAGTTTTAAGTCCAATGGATGCTTATTATATAATTAGAGGAATGAAAACATTAGAGATTAGAATGGAAAGACACTGTTCTAACGCGAAAAAAGTTGCAGAATTTTTAAATACTCATCCAAAAGTGACAACAGTATTCTACCCTGGACTACACACACACCCAGGTCACGATATTGCTGTTAAACAGATGAAAGATTTTGGTGGAATTTTTGCATTTGAATTAGAAGGTGGAATTGAAGCTGGAAAAACTTTATTAAATAACTTAGAACTTTGTTCGTTAGCAGTTTCATTGGGAGATACAGAAACATTAATTCAACATCCAGCTTCAATGACGCACTCACCATATACAAGAGAGGAGAGATTAACAGCTGGAATTACAGATGGTCTCGTTAGAATATCTGTTGGACTTGAGAATGTTGAGGATATTATAGAGGATTTAAGAAAAGGTTTAGAATTAGTATAGTTTTCAAGAAAACTAAACGACTAAAAGATAATAAAAAAGGTGGTAGGGTATGAGCAAAATGGTAGAGATCAGATGGCATGGAAGAGGTGGACAAGGAGCAAAAACCGCTTCACTTCTTTTAGCCGATGTAGCATTTAGTAGTGGAATGTATGTTCAGGGATTCCCAGAGTATGGACCAGAAAGAATGGGAGCACCAATAACAGCTTATAATCGTATAGGAGATGAACCAATCAGAGTTCATTCAAATATTTATGAACCAAATTTTGTAGTTGTAGTAGATGAAACTTTAATAAAATCTATTCCTGTAGAAAAAGGATTGAAAGATGGGGGAGCAATAATAGTAAACAGTGAAAGAACTGTTGATGAAATTAGAGCTGAACTTAGAGGATATTCAGGAAAAGTTTTTGTTTGTAATGCTAGAAAGATATCTGAAGAGTGTCTAGGAAAAAACTTCCCAAATACGCCGATGCTAGGAGCTGTAGTAAAGGTTAGTGGACTTATTGCAGAAGATGAATTCATACAGAATATGGAGGAGTCATTTAAACATAAGTTTGCTAGTAAGCCTGGAGTTTTAGATGGAAATATGTGTGCATTGAAACGTTCGATGGATGAGGTGGAAGGATAATGAAAAATAAAAATGGTGTAATTATAGATGAAACTATCTCTTGGAAGGATATAACTCCTGGAGGAGTAGTTTATGAATCTGGAAGTGCGGAAAATTTTAAAACTGGAGATTGGCGAACAATGAAGGTTGAGTTTATAGAGGAAAATTGTAAACAATGTCTTCTTTGTGTTCCAGTGTGTCCCGATTCATCTATTCCGATGAAAGATGGAAAAAGAGTTGATTTTGACCAAGACCATTGCAAAGGCTGCGGAGTATGTTATGCAGTATGCCCATTTAAAGCGATAGAGTTCACAAAGGCGTAAAAAGGAGTGGAGTAAATGAGTATAAGAGAAAGAATGTCAGGAAACGAAGCCGTAGCAACAGCTATGAGACAGATAAACCCAGATGTAATGCCAGCATTTCCAATAACACCATCGACAGAGATACCTCAATATTTCTCGAAATATGTAGCTGATGGAGTTGTGAACACAGAGTTTATACCAGTAGAATCAGAGCATAGTGCTATGTCAGCTTGTATTGGATCACAAGCAGCGGGAGCTAGAACAGTTACAGCAACATCATCATGTGGTCTTGCATTAATGTGGGAGATGCTATATGTTGCGTCATCAATGAGATTACCAATAACTATGGCTCTTATAAATAGAGCTTTAACAGGACCAATAAATATAAATGCAGATCATAGTGACTCAATGGGTGCTAGAGATACTGGATGGATTCAAATATATAGTGAAACAAATCAAGAAGCGTACGATAACTACATTCAAGCTGTAAGAATAGCAGAGCATCCAAGTGTTCAACTTCCTGCTATGGTCTGCCAAGATGGATTTATAACAAGCCATGCTGTGGAGTGTATAGAGATTTTAGAGGATGAAAAAGTTAAAAAGTTTGTTGGAGAGTATGAACCAGAGGATTACCTTTTGAACTCAGCTAGAAAAATAGCTCATGGGCCATACGATACGGCAGCTTATTATATGGAGCATAAAGTTCAACAAGCTCATGCAATGATAAATGCAAAAAAAGTTATAAAAGATGTAGCAAAAGAGTATGAGGAGTTGACTGGAAGAAAATATTCATTCTTTGAAGAGTATAAAATGAATGATGCAGATGTGGCTATTATAGTTTTAAACTCAACGGCTGGAACAGCTAAAGCTGCGATTGATGAATTAAGAGCTGAAGGAAAAAAAGTTGGTCTTATAAAGATAAGAGTATTTAGACCGTTTCCATTTGATGAATTAAAACATGCTTTAAGTGGAAAAAAAGTTATAGGAGTAATGGATAAATGTGAAGGATTCTCAGCTGCAGGAGGACCACTTTTTGCAGAGGTGAGATCGGCTCTTTACGATTCACATGATAGACCAGAGATTTTCAACTACGTTTATGGACTAGGTGGAAGAGATGTAACTGTTGATTCTATAAAAACAGTTTTCAATGAACTTCTTCATGAAGCACACTCAAAGGAACTTTTAGAAAATGGAGTAGAGATTTTATCTCACTCAGAGCAAATTTTATCTGACACAAATGACTTTGAAGTAAGAAGAGTTTACAGACACTTAGGAGTAAGGGGGTAGTTCACATGGCATATAATCTTAAAGAACAAATGAATAAACCAGAAAGATTGACTGGAGGACATAGACTTTGTGCTGGATGCGGAGCAGGAGTAGCAGCAAGAGCTATGCTTAGAGCTTTAAAAGTTGAAGATGAAGCTGTTATTTCAAATGCAACAGGATGTTTAGAGGTTTCAACATTTTTATATCCATACACAGCTTGGAAAGATTCGTTTATACATTCAGCTTTTGAAAATGCTGCTGCAACAACAAGTGGTGTGGAAGCAGCATACAAAGCTTTAAAAAGAAGAGGAAAATTAAACGATACTTATAAATTTATAACTTTTGGTGGAGATGGAGGAACTTACGATATTGGATTCCAATCACTTTCAGGTGCTATGGAAAGAGGTCATGATATGGTTTATGTGTGTTATGACAACGGAGCTTATATGAACACAGGAATTCAAAGATCGTCAGCTACACCTAAATTTGCAGATACAACAACATCTCCTTTAGGAAGAGAAAGCGATGGAAAACCACAAGGAAGAAAAGATTTAACAGATATAATGGCAGCACATAACATTCCATATGTTGGTCAGACAACATTTATAGGAAATTTTAAAGATATACAAGAGAAAGCGGAAAGAGCTATTTATACAGAGGGAGCAGCTTTTATGAATGTTCTTGCACCGTGCCCAAGAGGGTGGAGATATCCTCCTGAGAAATTGATGGAAGTTTGTAAATTGGCTGTTGAAACTTGTTATTGGCCACTGTTTGAAGTTATAAATGGCGAGTGGAAACTTTCTTACAAGCCAAAAAATAAGTTACCGATAACAGAGTTTTTAAAAATTCAAGGAAGATTTGCACATCTTTTCAAACCAGGAAATGAACATCTTTTAGAAGAGATTCAAAAAGATGTAGACAGAAAATGGGAAGCACTTTTAAAAAGATGCGGTGAGGAGATTTAAAAGTATAAAATTTAGCGATTTATTTCTTTAAATTTATTAAAGAGATAAATCGTTTTTTTTATTCGAAATAGTTTAAAATTATTTAAAATATGTTATACTTAAATTAGTTAAAAAATTGACTGATTTTGGAGGGATAATGGTAGAAAATATATGGGAAAATAGTGAAAATAAAAGAGTTGTTAGCTATTTTGATAATGTTATAAAAGATGGAAGTTTAAATCAAACTTTGATAATTCAAAATATAATAGATACACATATAGGAGAAGAGATTAGAGTTCCTAGCGGAACCTATTTGATAGATTACTTGAATATTCCAAATGGAACTCATTTAAGAGGTGAGATAAATACAGTTTTTATGAGTAATCTAGAGGATAAAGTTATTAGAATTTTAAGTGGAGTAAGTTGTTTAATAGAAAATATTCATGTTTCTGGAAAAAATGAGGTTATTAGACCGATAGCTAAAGGAAATCAAATTGGTTGGTATTTAGATGGGTGTTTATCTGTAACTTTAAACAGATGTTCTGCTAGTGGTTGCAACGATTCTGGAATAAAAATAAAAAATACAGGATATAGTTCATCAGCACAATATTATAAAGTTCCAATTTTAAATAATTTTAAAGCATTTAGAAATTATATTGGAATAAAAAATGATGTGAGAGGTGAGTACTGTCAATTAAATGGTTGTATCTCAGCTGAAAACTATATCGGATATTTTACTGGTGGTGGAAACAACATGGTTTCTAATTCACAATTTAATAGAAATCAAAATGGTGCTAAAGTAGTTGGAGGAACAACGGATGGTGTAACTTATCCAAATAACTCACATGCTTCTTTTACTGGTTGTCAATTTAATCATAATATAGATGACTCTATTAGATTTGAGAATGTAGAGGTAGGTTATATGCTAACTGGTTGTCAATTTTTTGATGGAGATATAGTTTTCAAAGGCTCAACAAAAGGTGTTATTATAAATGCCAGTGAAGGTGGAACTTGGAGTATAAACAGCGATTCACAGAATCAAAATATGCTTTCAAACTGTTTCTTCTATACAAAACCAAGTGGAAATTGGGAAAAAACTTTAGTTCATAAAAATAATATTGGAACAGGAGCAGTTGTAGAAGATACTCCAACAGTTGAAACTAATATAGATGAAAAAGATTTAATTTTTAAAGCTAGATATGATTTTTATAGAACTTCAAATAGAGGTGTGAGTAGCTGGAGTGCAGGAGGGCCAAATATATTTTGGGGATGCAAAGATGTTGTTGTCTCACCTAAAAAATATGTGGGCTATGTTTTAATTAGGGTTATGAATTATAAAGAAGGAAGTATGAAAGAGTGCTCACTAAGTGTTGTAGATGCTGCAACAAATATTCTTTTAGAAAATTTATTAATAAAGTATATTCCTGAGATAAGAAAGATTGATGGAGAGTATTATGCTCTTATGCCTGTAAAAAAAGAGTTTGATAGACATATCTATTTTATAGCGGGAGTTAATAGAGGAAACTCTACAAGTGAAATGGGAATGGCTTATGGAAGAATCAAATCGAGTAGTGCATTTGCATATTTTGGAACATCAATGCCAACGATAGGAGCGACAGTACCTTTAAATACAAATGAAATAAATTGTGAGTTAATTATTTGTCAAGATTATAGATAAAAAAAAATCCTTCTAATAACTTATTAGAGGGATTTTTATTATTATTTCATAAAAATAATTCTTCCATCTTTACGAGGTTTTGCTTTTGGAATCTCTGTATCTGGATAGCCTAGAGCTATATGGCAAACGGGAGAAAAACTCTCATCTATATTCAGATTCTGCAGAAGGAGCGTATTCTCCAGCTTTTAAAATTAAGTCTAAATCCTTTTTATTAATCTCTTTGGAACTGAACTTTCTAATAGATCTTCTTTCTAATATACATTTAATAATTTCATTCATAATCTCACTCTCCTTAAAAAATATATTTATATTATAGCGGATATATCTTAATTGTAAATTAGGCACCTTTTTGTTAGCTAGTAACCTTTTTGTAACTGTTGACAGAGTTCTAAAATATTTGTTATACTCAAATAAAATAAAAATTTTAGGGGGGATTATCGTGTTAACAAAAGAAGAGTTACCAGAGTGCCCAGTAGCAACAACAATCCAACTCATTGGAAATAAATGGAAACTGTTGATTATAAAAAATTTACTTCATAAAACTTTTAGATTTAATGAGTTGAGAAGAGACATTCCGGGTATTAGCCAAAAGGTTTTAACGGAGAATCTTAAATCTCTAGAAAAAGATGGTCTTATAAATCGAAAAGTATATCCTGAAGTACCACTAAGAGTAGAGTATAATTTGAGTGAAGTAGGAAATAGCTTGAGGGGAATTATCAAGCATATGGAATTATGGGGAATAGAATATAAAAATAGAATATAAAATATTGCATCCAAATAAAAAAAGCTGTAGATAGTAACTTGTCTACAGCCTGAAACATTTAAGATAATTCTTATTATTTTTCATTATAAACTTCATTTAAGATTTTCATGAGGTCCTCACTTAAAAACTTCGATGCTATTTTTTCATATACTATATTTAATTCATTTATAATAGAATCTATAAAGGAACACATTTTAAGACCATCTTCTGTAAGAGAAACAGAATAACTTCGACCATCTTTATTTGAAGAATTTTTTTCAATGAAATTCATGTCTTCTAATTTCTTTAAAATTTTACTAACGGATGGTTTTTCAACTATTCCCATTTCGAAAATCTCTTTTGGCGTTATTTCAGAATTCTCTTTTATTTTCAAAAGAATAATAGCTTGAGAAGCTTCTAAATCTGTATCTTTTAAATGATGATTTAGATATTTTTTTTGATATCTATTTAATTTTGAAATTAAGGCAGCTAAATTATTTTTCATATTTATTTCCTCCTAAACTTATTAGAAATTTGATTAAGATTGAAGAAGCAAGTAGTACAAAAGTAATTTGTAATGCTCGAGTTCCAGCCTTACCAGCAATATCACTTTTTGGATTCAGATATAAACAAACTGGTAGAATAGTAGCTGCAATAAGTCCATTACCTATAGTTTTATGTATGTTTGTTTCTCCATAATACTTTAAGTATAACATTGGAAAGAATATCAATGAAAGAGAAAGAGTAAAAAAGAAGATAGATTTACTTAGACCAATAACTAAAAAAGAATATAGGATGGCAATAAAGCAACCTAAAATATGTGTTTTTATTATTAACGGTGTCATTGCTTGGATTTTCTTCAAATCTAAATTTCCATACATAATAGCAAGAGTGGCAAAAGCAAAGAAAGCATCTTTGATATCAAATAATATATAAAGAAACCACGTTATTGAAACTAAAATACTAATTAAAACTACAAGATATAAATTTATATTAGGAGTTTTTTTATCTAAATCAATTGCTTTTATTTTTTCTTCTTTTGAATTAGGAAGAAAAAGTAGGATAAAAAACCCTAAAATTCCTCCTAAAGTAGTAACAATAAAAACGTCGTAGACCATAGTTTCAATATTTAAATTATTATATGTTGAATATATTGTTGTGAAAGAATATCCTAAGATAATATTAGAAGATATCTTTGGATTTAAATATATATAATAAAAACAGCTAAAAAATATACTAAAAGTGAAAATAAAAAAAAGTATAAATTTTTCTTTAAATATTTCCGAGGCAAGAAGACCAAATGCGGTAGCAATAACAAGCCAACAATTTTGTTTAATAAAATTTTTAAAATTAAATACTTTCATAGTTGTAACTGTACTTAATGCTATTATAGGAATTTCAAAACTAAAACTATATGATGTATATTTACTAATGGTTATTCCAAGAACAATAGCTAAAAGACTTCTTAAAATATCTTTAGTGTAATCAGTAAACATAATTAAACACCCTTATAATATTAATCCACAAATTTGCCAAAATAGAATAAAACAAACTATTATTTTCAGGAAGTAGTACTACTGAAGCTTTAGAGCCACTAGATAGATTTTTGATTAAGTCAGATCTTTCAATTTTTATAGTAACTCTAATTTTTCCGGGATCTCTAATCCAACGATTATCGTCAACTATATTAACGAGAGTATTTGATGTAGAAAAACCTTCAGCGAGAATAGGAGTTATTTTTTGAACTTCTCCTTTTATTATATTTTGAGAAGCGCCATCAAAAAGAATAAGAGCTTGTCTTCCCTTTATTATAGATTTCAAATTTTTTTCTTTTAAATCGACATTAACAGTTAAAGAATTATCATTTTTAATATAAAATAGCGTTGTATCTTCTTTAACTAACGTATTAGGATAAAAATTGTCCATAACAACTTCACCAGAAATTGGAGCAGTAATAACAGTATTTTTTAAATTAATCTCTGTTTTTGTCAAATTTCCCTTAGCAATTAAAAGCTGTGGAGTTGTTTCCTCTTTCTCTTTATATTTTATAAGTAGATTACTTAAGAGATTTTCACTTTCTTTTAAAGTTTTTTCTGACTCAATAAGTTTTGTGTTCATATTTTCATAGTCTAATTCATTTATATAATTTTTCTGAAAAAGCTTTTCATATTTTTGAAGTTCATTTTTATTTTGTTCAACTAAAATCTTATTTTTTTGAATAAACATTTTTGTTTTTTCAATATCGTTTTTTAAGTTTTGAATAGAATCGACAACCTCATTATACTGACCGAGGGCAGTTATATATTGAGCAGTATAAATTTTTTTATCAAGTTCAAAAAGTGCTTGCCCAGCTTCGACTTGCTCTCCATTTTGAACAAATATATTTTCAACACTTTCAGAAACTTTACTATAAACTGGTGCAATCTGATATTCTAGAAAAGCTCGAGAGGAATACGGGATGTTCATTTGAACCCCAACTGTAATGATAAAAGTAATTAAAAAGCTAATGAAAATAATTAAATATATGATTTTTGCTTTATTTTTATAAATCATAAAAAATCACTCCTGAATTTAGTTTACTAGTAAACTATTTTTCATTAATATTATCACACAATAAAAAAAAACACAAATTACATTGTGTTTTTTTGTTAAAAATTTAAATTAAGAACTGAAAATAAACATAGGTGGGGCTTTCCATTCAATAATTTTTTCAGAATTTATAAATTTACCTTTTTCCGATAAAATTTCATCTTGATAAATTTCATATGAACCATCCAAAATATCATTTTTATATGTTTTAAGATCTAATAAATCACCTCTATTTGGTGAATATGTTTTCCAGATTCCATCTTTTTTATTGTTTTTATAAATTCCAGAAGAAATTATACTCTCAATATTTGCGTATGGTCTAGTTATAGATGTGACACCGGGAAAAGAACCTAGATTAAATTCTTCAAAATAGCCATTTTTTAGAATATCATCTAGACTTTGAATATTATCCTTTAATTTTTCTCCATAAAAAATTTCTTTGATTCCAAAGTATTTTAAAGGGTCTTCATAATATCTAAGGCCTTCAGTAAAAACTTTTCCGGGAGAGTAGTTTTGAAAAATAATAAAAATATTTTTTCCGTTTTCAAAAGGCAACGAATAAAGATTTAACTCTTTATTTTCTATTTTTGCATCTATAATATTTAAATTTTTAAAGGAACTTAATGATTTTCGAGCTTCATAATATTCATAACCAGTTTTTGGGTTAGTTTTTTTATCGAAAATTCCATATTCTCGTTTAAAATGAGTGTAGTTCATAACTTTCTCTAAA
Organism: Cetobacterium sp. ZWU0022; assembly: GCF_000800875.1. Taxonomy (NCBI): domain Bacteria; kingdom Fusobacteriati; phylum Fusobacteriota; class Fusobacteriia; order Fusobacteriales; family Fusobacteriaceae; genus Cetobacterium; species Cetobacterium sp. ZWU0022. The sequence continues at coordinate 9,238 of NZ_JRJZ01000156.1, read as the reverse complement.
ATATTATTTTTAAATTTTTTTATTTGAGAAATTTCTCCATTAGGATCATAATAATGAATAAAATCAATTTCATTTTTTTCATTATAAAATTCAGATGAATAAAGTTTTAATTCGTTTGAGTATCTATATAAAATATCTTTTTGTATTAAAACCCCATTGTTGTATGTTAGCTTTATAGGAATATATCTTTCTAATTCGTTATAATATATATATGAAGTCCAAATATTATTTTTTATATTTTCAGTATAGGAACCGTATTCTTTCGAGTTATAGTATTTACCATTTTTAATTATTTTACCATTCTCATCTTTTCCTTCGAAAACCTCTTCAAGTGTTATCAAACCATAATTCTGTATGTTAAAAGTGAAAAAATATTTATCATTTTTCATTAAAATTTGATCTTCGTTAATGTATGAATGAAAAGTTAAATTATTTAATGAATAAATATTAAAATATTTTTGTAGATTGTATATTTCATAATCTGAAGGGTCTAGTTCATAAAGATAATAAAAGCTTTTTGAATAGTAATTTTCTTTTCCAACTTTACTTATAACGTCCCATTGATTATAGTTATTAAAGTTTACAACTTTATAATAAGGAAATAATTTTTCTAATTCTTTTTTTGCAGAGGAAGCATCAAAATTTTTGATGTTTGCAATTTTTTTATCAATTTCATTTTTTGTAGCAATATTTAATGTTTTAAAAAATTCTGGTTCAAAATTCTCTTCGTCAATAGTGTAGTTGAAAATTTGTTTTAAAGAATATCCCTCTAATGAATTTTTATTATTTTGATTAAAAATAATAAAAATTTCATTGATGTTATCTCCGTTAATATCGTATAAAAAGACACTTTTAACTTTTTTTTCTAAATTTTCTTTACTCAAAATAATAGAATTTTTACTTTCAGGAAACTCAATAATAATATCATAGCTCATTTTATTACTTTTGAATTTTAAAATAGAATTAAGTTCAATTTCTACATTCTTTAAAAGTTTTAAATGTAAATCAGGATGAATGTTGTTAGTATATAATTTTTGAGGTAGTAAAAATAAAAAAAGGAGCATAGAAATATAAAAAGTTTTCATGGGAACCTCCTTGTGCGAGTTATATTATCACAAGTTTAACATAAGGAAATACAAAAATCTAGATATTTGTAATTGATTTAATTTGGAAAAAATAAAAAAAGTTTGACTTAGAGTTAACTCTAAATGCTAAGATGAGTTATATCCAAAATAAAAGGAGTGATGAGAATGATTTTAGGGAAAATAAATTCACCAAAAGATTTAAAAAATTTAACAATAAAAGATTTAGAACAGTTATGTACAGAGGTAAGGATTGCTTTACTGAATAAACTTAGCACAGTTGGTGGACATATAGGTCCAAACTTAGGAATGGTAGAAATGACAGTAGCAATGCATAAAGTATTTAATTCGCCAATTGATAAAATAGTTTATGATGTGTCACATCAATCATATGCTCATAAGATGTTAACAGGAAGAAAGCATGCCTTTTTAAATTCGAATGAGTATTTCTCAGTTTCTGGCTATACAAATCCAGATGAAAGTGAGCATGATTTCTTTAAAGTTGGTCATACATCAACATCTGTTAGTTTGGCATGTGGGCTTGCTAAGGGAAGAGATTTAGTTGGAACTAAAGAAAATATAATTGCAGTTATAGGAGATGGTTCTTTAAGTGGTGGAGAAGCTTACGAAGGTTTGAATAATGCTGCTGAAACTGGGACAAATATGATTATAGTTGTAAATGATAATGAGATGTCAATAGCTGAAAATTATGGAGGATTATATAATAATTTAAAACTTTTAAGAGAAACAAAAGGAAAGGCTGAGTGTAATTTTTTCAAAGCAATGGGATTAGATTATATTTATGTTGAAGATGGACATAGTTTAGAGTCATTAATTTCGGCTTTTGAAAAAGTTAAAGATACTGATAAACCTATTGTTGTCCATGTGAAAACTATAAAAGGAAAAGGATATGAATTAGCTGAAAAGAACAAAGAGAATTGGCACTATGGGATGCCATTTGAGCTTGAGACTGGAGAAAGAAACTTTCAATTTGGTGATAACTATTCAGAGTTAACAGGGGCTTATCTTTTAAATAAGATGAAAGAGGACGAAAAAGTTGCTGTTATAACAGCTGGAACACCAAGTGTTGTTGCATTTAATGAAGATCGTAGAAAAGAAGCTGGGAAGCAGTTTATTGATGTTGGAATAGCGGAGGAGCATGCGGTGGCTCTAGCATCTGGAATGGCGAAAAATGGAGCTAAACCTATATTTGCTGTTTACAGTACCTTTATACAAAGATGCTATGATCAACTTTCTCAAGATCTTTGTATAAACAATAATCCTGCAGTAATTCTTGTTTTTGGTGGAGGATTGACAGGATTTAGTGATGTAACACATTTAGGATATTTCGATACTCAAGTAGTTGGAAATATTCCAAATATGGTTTATTTGGCTCCGACATCTAAAGAGGAATATTTTGCGATGTTAGATTGGGCAATTGATCAAAATGAACATCCAGTTTCTATAAAAGTTCCATCTTTGGGAGTAATTCAAACTGAGATGCCATTAAAAAATAATTTTTATGATATCAATAGATATATTGTAACTGAATCAGGAAAAGATATTGCTATTTTAGCTTTGGGAGATTTTTATCAGTTAGGAGAAGACGTAAAAGCTGATTTAAAAGAGAAGCATGGAATAGATGCAACACTTATTAATCCTAGATTTATAACAGGAGTAGATGAACAATTATTAGAAACATTAAAAGAAAATCATAAATTAGTTATAACGTTAGAAAATAGTGTACTAAATGGTGGATTCGGAGAAAAGATAACTAGATATTACGGAGCATCAGACATGAAAGTCATAAATTTTGGTGGGAAGAATGAATTTACAGATAGATTAACTTCTGAAGAAATCTATGAAAATAATCATTTAAATAGAGAGCAAATTTTAGAAGATATAGTGCAGGTTTTTTCTAAATAAAAATTGATTATATAAAGCAAAAGATTACCTAGAGGTGAAACCCCCTAAGTAATCTTTTTTTAATATCCGTTATATGGTGTTGGTACCGGTCTATAGTAGTCATTGTTATTGTTGCTATTAGCTATAATTCCTCCAACAACGACAGCTCCAACAACTGCAGCTCCGATAGCTTCTCTTCTTCTTTTTTCTTTTCTGATCTCTCTTCTTATATCTTTTCTAACTTCCTGTCTGATTTCGTGACGAATATGAGCTTTTGCTATTTCGTGTCTAACAACAGGATGTACAGGTCTATGGTATCTCGCAAAAGATGTTGTTGTTAATATGATTAACATAATTAAAGCAAGAAATTTTTTCATGATTATTTACCGTCCTTTTCTAATATTTGCCCGAATTTTGAAATTTCATCTTTATTGAAAACGATATAGTCTTCAGTTCCAGCGAAGTCTAAAACAAGAACATCTGCAGATTTATCATATTGTATATGATAAAATTGTAAAGCACTTTCTTCAGGTTTATTTGCATTTGCTATAATACCAGGGATTTGTATTCTAGCTTCTCCATCTTTGAATGTGTTTATTAAAACAGATTTTGGTAAACCAAAAGTTACCACAGCTCCATTTTTAGTTTGTAGTGCAAAATAAGCGTTACTATTTTGAACAAACATTCCTATTTTATCAGTTGATGTAGCTACATCATTTTTAACAATATCTGCCGCAAAAAGATTCATAGAAGTTAGAATTCCTAAGATTGCTAAGATTTTCTTCATATTACTTTCCTCCTAATACAGTATTTACTATTTTTTGTGATTCCTCTTTAGTAAATATAATTTTAAAATCTTCATAAGTCGGTTTAACAGTTAATATATCATTTGAAAAATCTACATCATATAGTTCAACAACTAAATCATTTTCTTCTAAGCTATCATAAAATCCGATTACCTCTTTTTGAGAGATTCCTTTTTTAGCGTCTAAAAGAACATCATTAGCTAATCCAAAAACATAAGCTTCTCCAGATTTACTGTCTAAAGCCATATAAGTAGCACCCTCAACTTTTTCTATTTTTAAATTTGGAAAATCCATACTTCCTTTTTCACTTTTGAATTCAGCACTAAATAAATTAGCAGAAACTAGCACTGATATAGCAATTAAAAGTTTTTTCATTCTAAACTCCTTTGAAATATTTTTTTAAAGCATGTGAACATATTATCATATCTTTCAATTGTTGAGAATTTGAAAAAAGATTAATGAAGTTTGGTATTAAATTTCAATAGATTAAATTATTTTCAAAATAATATTTCTATCTGAAAAAAATTTTGACAATCTCGATAAAATAAAGTATATATCATTATTAGATAACGTTGGTGGGAGGTATATATGAAAAAAATAGCATTAGGTTTAGTGGTTTTAAGTTTAGGAATTACGGGATGCTCTACTGGGACAATAAAAAATAAGGAGATTAAAGAGGTTACTTGGAAACACATTGGGGATTTAAAAGCACCAAAAGGTTTTGAGAAGCAGTACGGAGTAGCAGGACCTTTAGCTGGACATATAGGGGAGTATGTGATTGTAGCTGGTGGAGCGAATTTTCCATATAAACCAGTTCTTGAAGGTGGTGCAAAAATTGTATATTCAGATTTATATTTGATGAAAAAAACATCAAATGGATTAGAATTGATTAAGCACACTCATCTACCAAAAGAGATAGGATATGGAAGTGCTATTTCTACAGAAAAAGGAATCTATTATATAGGAGGAACTTATCAAACTGGCGTATCAAATGAAATTATTTTTGTAGGATTAAATAAAGATAAAACAGATATAGAGGTAAAAACAATAGGAAAGTTACCATTTGAATATCATAGTGGTGTAGCCGTATTAAAAGATGATGATATATATATCGTTGCAGGGAAACAAAATGGAAAAGATAGCAAGAATTTCTACAAATACAATTTAGTATCAGGTAAAACTTCTGAATTAAAAATGTTCCCGGGAACAGAAAGAAGTCAGCCGGTTGGTCAAATTTTACATAATGGTAAAGAGGAGATGCTATATGTATTTGGTGGTGGAACAGGGGTTGCTTTTACAGATGGTTATGCGTATAGTTTCTCTCAAGATAGTTGGTTAAAAGCAAAGGATGTAGAATTGAATAATCATGGAATTTCAGTTTTAGGTGCAAATTCAGTTAAATTAGATAGCAGTAAAATGCTAGTAATAGGTGGATTTAATAAGGAGATTTGGGATGATGCGAATTTAAAATTGGGTTCACTAAAAGGAGAGGCTTTAAAAAATTATAGAGAAAGTTATTTTAATAAAGATCCTCAAGATTTTAATTGGAATAAAAATATGTTGGTTTATAATGCCAAAACAAATAGTTGGGAATCGATGGGAGAAATACCATTTATGGCACCTTGTGGAGAAGGGTTAGTTAAAATAGGAGATACGATTTATTCTATAAATGGAGAGATAAAGCCAGGAGTTAGAAGCCCTAGAATTTATGAGGGTAAATTAAAATAAAGAATAAAAAAAGGATAAAGAGTAAAAATCTTTATCCTTTAACTATAATTTTAAATTTGATTTATTACTTTTTCCATTCCTTTTTGTAAAAAGAAATTTTTCATATTTACATAAAACTCTTTTTCCTCTTCTGATTTAGAGTTTTCTAAAAGGTAAAAAAATTCATCATTAGTCATTGATGCTTCTTGACATATTTTACATATAAAATCAAATGAACGTTATTATCTATTTTAACTCATCTTTAAAAAGGCTCATACTTACAGTGTCGTGATATTTTCCATATCTATATTGTTCTTGTCGGTGTCTTCCATCCTCTTTGAATCCTACAGCTTCGTAACATCTTTTTCCAGCTTCATTAAAATCAAAATAGTTTAATTTTATTTTATGGATATTCATTTCATCAAAAATGAATTTACAAAGAACTCTTAAAGCATCAGAGGCATATCCTTTCCCATGGTATTTTTTACCTAACCAGATTCCAATAGTAACGTTGCTATTTTTTCTATCGATGTTATTTATTCCACATCCTCCGATATATTCGTTACTTTCTAGTGATTCGATTGCGAAATTGAAAAGATCACCGTTGTAGTTACAGCATTTTTCAATAAAGTTTTTTTCAGATTCATATGACATTGGAAAAACAGTATCAATAACAAGTGTATCTCTTAATCCTTCTTCTTCTATTAAATCTAAAACTGTTTGTACTTCACTTGATTTGTAAGCTCTTAATTTTATTTTTTTTCCTTTAAACATAGTTCATTCCCCCTTTGTTTAGTTTTTATTGGATGATAAATTTATTATTCTAATTTAGAAAGTATATCTAGCTTTCTATCTTCAGACTTTAAATTTTTAATAAAAGCTAAAGCCATTTTATAATTTTTATTTAGATTAAAAAATTCTAAAAATATTTCAATTACTTCATTCATTTGTATTTCATCTAATGATATATTTTTTAAAATATCTATTGTTACCTCATATTTAATATCAAAAGAGATTAGGTTATTATTAGGTAGCTTCAGCCCAAGCATGTAGAAATAATATGCCATTTTTTGGTTATTTAAAGCTAGATAACATTTGGCAATCAATATATATAGTTTAAATTTGTGGTCTGTAGAAGTTTCGTAAAAACCTAAAATCTTTAAAATATTATTTTTGACCTCATCAAAATCTATTTTTGATTTATTAATTAAAAATATTTCTAAATGATTACCATAAATCACTAATTTCTCTTCAACTGTAGAGTTTTCGAGTAATTTTTTATAACTTTTGATAGCTTTATTTATTTTATTGAGTTCTGAATAAGAGATAATCGCAATCAAATTGTTAATTTTAAAATTTATTTCAGACTCATTTTTTCTTTTTAAAAGAGTGAGTAGAATCTTGTTAGATGTTTGGACATCTTTAATTTTATATAAAGAGTAAGCGTAGTTATACAGAATTTTAGTGCTTATATCAATATTATTTTTTAGAAGTTTATTTAAGTTAGGTGTAATCAATTCTATAAAATTTAAAAAGTTATCTTCATAATAAAATATTCGACCTAAATAAAGCAAGATTTCTAAATTTTCTAAGGGTTTATGTAAAGTCAAAGCAATTTCTAAATATTTTTTCGAAAATATAATTTGTTTTAGTTCGAAGTAAAGAATTCCTAATAAAATTGATATTTTCTTTTTATTGTAATCATTTAATTCAGCAAAGCAAATTTCGATTTCTAAATTACTATCTACTTGTCTTGAGTCTATTACTACTTCTAGTCTTTTTAAAGCTTGTTCCTCTTTAGTTTCTAATAAAAATTCTGGAGTAACAATAGTTTCAGAATTTTTAATTTTTAAAATATTATTAAAATTTTCAGCCACTATTTTTGCAGTTTTATAGGTGAGCCCTCTTTTACCAATTTCAATCATACCAATAAATTGTCTGGTAAGATTTGAGCTGCTTAATTCTTTTTGTGTGATGTTATATTTTTTTCTTAAAAAAACAATTTTTTCTTCAGGTGTTAAAAACATATTTTTCCTTTCTAAATTCTATATTACTCCGGCTTCTAAAATTTTAAAACTAATTTGCTCACAATTAATTTCAGCTTGAGCACCAAAAGGTATGGTTATTATAGGAGATGTGTGTCCAAAATTCAGATTATATAAAATCGGTAAATCTTTTAAATTATACTCGTCTCTGATAACTTTTAGTAAAATCTGCTTATATTCATCATAAAATTTTGAGTGTCTGGGTTTTCCAAAAATAATTCCATTAATAGAATTGAGTATTCCTTGAGCACCATAATTTCTTAACCAATATTCAAGATGTAAGGGAGTTGTAATTGATTCAGATACTTCCAAAAAAAGAATTGCATTTTTCCAAATTTTTTTAGATGGCCAAATCTCAGTGCATTTTATCATCTCTAAAACTTCCATACATCCACCAATCAAATGACCTTGAACAGTTTTAGTTCCTTGCAAGAGCTCATATCCCTTATTAATAAATGTATTTCGAGGGGTTAATTTATTTTTTATATCCCAAGGAAGATATTCGTTTGTCCATACATTAGATGAAGGGATATTTCCAATAGGAAGTTTCTCAAACACAGTCTTTTCAAACCAATACTTTGTGTAGTCAAACATTTCTAAATTTTCTGCGAACTCTGCTAATATAGAGGGACCATAGAAACTAGATATTCCAGCTTTTAAACAGATAAAGTGAGTAACAGTAGAATCTGAATACCCCATAAAAACTTTGGGATTGTTTTTAATAATATTAAAATCTATAAAAGGAAGAATTCGAATACTGTCCTCTCCACCTATACAAGTGAAAATACCTTTGATAGATTTATCTTTGAAAGCATCCATTAAATCTTGAGCTCTTTTTTCTGGATGGTTATATATAAAAGACTCTCCCTTTAGAGTATTGGGCATTTCAATTACATCAAGACCAAAGTTTTCGACTAATCTTTTTTTTCCTTGTTCATAACGCCAAAGTATCTCAGAGTTTCCAGCTCCACCCCATGAAAGACTTACAGTTGCAACTTTATCTCCTTTTTTTAAAGCTGAAGGTTTAATTAGTCTCATATAATCTCTCCTTTCAATAAATAATTAGAGAGATTATATGCTTAAAAAACATGAATGTCAACAAAAAAAGTTGCGTTAGTTAAATAAATAACAATATTTGAAAAAATATATTTTAAGAAGCCTCTATAATAGAGACTTCTTAAAAAAGCTTTGAAGTTTTGAATTGTATAATTTAGTATGAAAAAAAATTGAGGGGTCTTAAAATCGATTTTAGAGGGTCTGAGCATATTAATGTATTTCTAAAACTCTTAGGCTTTCTTTTTTTTGTTTTTTTATTGATTTTTAGTGTAAAAGCCTTTATAATATTTGGATAACTAATATGAGGAGGTGTAAAACTATGAAGACATATAATTTAGCTTTTAGATTTAGAATATATCCAAATGAAGTTCAAGCGAATTTCATTTTACAGACTTTTGGTTGTGTTAGGTTTGTATATAATAAGATTTTAGGTAAAGCTAAAGAGATTTATGAATTAGAGGGTAAAAATAAAATTATTACTCCTGCTTCTCTTAAATCTGAATTTCCATTTTTGAAAGAAGTTGATAGCTTATCTCTTGCTAATGCTCAAATGAATGTAAAAACTGCTTTCACTAATTTTGTAACTACTCAGCTAGTAACTAATAAAGTTTAATAGGAAAGATACTTTTTTCAAATT
>NZ_JRJZ01000170.1:0-946 GCF_000800875.1 Cetobacterium sp. ZWU0022 | reverse complement strand
TTTTTTGCTACACTATACTGATCTATTGTGCTTCCAAATGAGAATACATCCCACTTCACACTCACTCCACCTCTCCATTCTGCATTATCAAAACTATTATCATAATGATGACTCTCTTTTGATGTTCCGTAAGTTCCAAATGCATCTATTTGTGGTAATAAACTTGATCTCGCTACTATCTTTTCTGCTGATGCATAATCTACTTTATTCACTGCTAATTTCGCTGATAAACTATTATTTAATGCCACATCTAAATCTTTCTCAAAATCAATTCCTGTTGTTAAGTTTTCTGGAACCATAAATTCTTTCAAAACAATCTCTTCATTTGTTGGTATCATCAGTTTTAATTTTAAATCCTTCTTTGCAATCTCTAAGTTTGTTTTTGTTCCTGTTATTTGAGCTTCTAACTCTAAAATTGAGTATTCTGTTTTTAATAGATCAGCTTTTGTTACTAATCTTAAATCTAGTTGCTCTTTTTGTTTCATATATCTCGCTTGTAACTCTTTCATTGAAGATTCTAACACTGTTAAATCTTTTTCATAATTGATTATACTACTATAAATTGAAATTATATCTAATCTTACATCTCTTTTTTCTGATAATAAGTAGATATTTGCTATATTCTTTGAAGCTTCTGCTCCTATTATGCCACCTGTTATAGCTCCTCCTCTAAATAAAGGTTGATATACACCTATTGTTTGAGTATATCCGCTTTTAGCATCATAATTTAAATCGTTCATACTTCTCTCTGTATGCTCTGCTCTTTGATACTGCCCATTGTATGTAACAGTTGGTAGTGCCGCTTTAAACGCTCTTCTTACATTTAAATCTGCATTCTCCTTAGATAGCTCTGTTGTCTTTATAGACTTCCCATTCTCTAAAGCTAAATCGATTGCACTCTCTAACGTTAACTCTCTAGAAAAGGCTGCTGTCGAAAGTAATACCA
>NZ_JRJZ01000127.1:0-2435 GCF_000800875.1 Cetobacterium sp. ZWU0022 | reverse complement strand
CCTTCAAGTTTTAGTTTACATGATTTGTTATTTTATGTCTACAAACTTATTCTAGCACCATCAACATATCTATAATTATTATATAATAATATATATAGTTTCTGACATATATAATTTTTTTTATAATCTTTTTTTTTAATTATATATAGTAGAATTTCTTTATACATCCTTTGCTTCACAGATTATCAATTATGATTTTTAATGAATTATAAAAACAATTTAATTCTTAAAGCATTTATAAATCAACATTAAAAAAGAGCTTAGATTTCAAAAATCTAAGCTCTTTGTATTTTAATCTTAAATTAGGTGTATGCTTTATTGTGGCGCCCCCAACAGGGATCGAACCCATAACCCTCTGATCCGAAGTCAGATGCTCTATCCAATTGAGCTATAGAGGCGCAACCATATGCATTTTACAGTATTTTCAAGTTTAAGTCAACACTAATTTTATTAATCCCAACATTCAACTCTCTCAGCATATGGTATTTCTATCTCATTTTTATTAAATGATGGATCTAATCCCTTTTCTTTTTGAGTATTATAATCTTTTAATGCTTCAAAAGCAACTTTACCTAGTAAGAATATCGCAATCAGATTCAATACTGCCATAAGCCCCATGAATAGATCTGCCATGTTCCATACTAAAGCTAGTTCACCCACTGATCCAAACATTACCATAGCTATAACTCCAGCTCTATATAGATTTAACCACGATTTATTTGGTGTTAAAAACTCTATATTAGTTTCTCCATAGTAATAGTTTCCAATAATTGAGCTAAATGCAAATAGTAATATGCAAATAGCTATAAAAATATTTCCCCAATGACCCACTTGAGAACTCAAAGCATTTTGAGTTAATTGAATTCCTGTTAATCCTTCTGTTTGGTGCGCTCCTGAAATTAGAACCATAAATGCAGTGCATGAACAAATTAAAATTGTATCTGTAAACACTCCTAAAGTTTGAACAAATCCTTGTTTAACTGGATGTGATGTTTCTGCTGCTGCTGCAGCATTTGGTGCTGACCCCATTCCTGCTTCATTTGAGAATAGTCCTCTTTTTACTCCTGTCATTATCGCAGCTCCTATTCCACCACCTACTGCTTGTCTTATTCCAAACGCATTTTCAATTATATCTCTAAATATTTCTGGAACCATACCAATATTCTTAATAACAATATACATTGAAATTATTATGTATAATGTTGCCATTATAGGTACAACCGTTGCACTAAAGTTTGCAATTCTCTGAACTCCACCAAAAATTATAACTCCCGTTGCAATCGCCAGAATTACTCCAATTATTGTTCTGTCCATTTTAAAAGCTTCATGGAAGGCCAATGAGATTGTATTTGATTGAACTGAATTAAATATTAATCCAAATGTTATTGAAATTAATATTGAGAAAGCTACACCCATCCATTTTTTATTTAAAGCTTTTTCCATATAATATGCCGGTCCACCTCTAAAAGCTTCTCCATCCTTTACTTTATAAACTTGGGCTAATGTACTTTCAACAAAACTAGATGCTCCACCAATAATAGCTATTAACCACATCCAGAAAATTGCTCCAGATCCACCTGAAGCTATGGCTATTGCAACCCCTGCTAAGTTTCCAGTTCCTACTCTAGAAGCTGTACTTATACAAAATGCCTTAAACGATGATACTCCACCTTTATGACCTACACTATCACCTAGTATTTTTATCATTTGAGCAAAATATCTAATTTGTACAAATTTTGTTTTTAAAGTAAAATATGTCCCCACAAATAACAACATTACAATAAGAACATAACTCCAAAGAATATCATTTAAAAAATTTACTACTGAATTCAGTATATCCATCATTTCCCCCTCGTATTTAATTTATATTAGGATAATTTTATCATAAATCTTTTTTAAATGAAAATATATTTTTTTAATTTAACTTATTTTTTACAAATTTTTCATAAAAAAAAAGGAGCTTATAGCTCCTTAATAAATTACTTTGCAACAACAATGTTTGTAGCTTGAGGTCCTTTAGCTCCCTCAGTTACATCGAAAGTAACTTCTTCTCCTTCATTAAGAGTTTTGAATCCATCTTTTTGAATTTGAGAGAAGTGTGCGAAAACGTCCTTTCCATCTTCACCAGTGATGAATCCGAATCCTTTCTCTTGGTTGAACCATTTAACTGTACCTTTCATTTGATACCTCCATAAAATTTTTGATTTCATGTAATAAATCTCCATTCAATCCAACTAATATAAGGTACCTATTTGAACACCTTTAAATATTAAATAATAGAATTTCTTTCAATTTATACATCATTTAAACACAGTATACACTATTTAGATGTTTGTGTCAATTTTTTTCTATTTAGCGATTCTCTTTTTACTGTTTTTTTACAAAAAATAAAAAAATGGCGCTTCTTGCTGGGCTCGAACCAGCGACAACACGAT
>NZ_JRJZ01000186.1:0-5075 GCF_000800875.1 Cetobacterium sp. ZWU0022 | reverse complement strand
TTTGATATAATATAAATATCAAATTTAACGGACGTTTCTTTTAATTGAAATTGTGAAAATGGGTTAATAAAAATGAGATAGGATGACATCCCTATCTCATTACTAACAACTTTATTTTACATAAAATCTCAAAGATTTTTTACAGAAAACTAATGCAATTTCTCTAATATCTTTGATTCCTCTATTTTCCATATCGGTTCTATATTTTTTATCTGCTATCTGTTTTAAAGCTTCTAATCCTACTTTGTCCATATCATTAAAATTATCAGCAATTTTAAATTCAAAAATATATCCAATTTTTGTAATATCTTTAGGTTCAAGAGCTATATCATATCTTCCATATCCTGATTCTCTGTTGGAAAGTGGATAAAAATAACTGTCTGTACAGATCATCATTCCAAGAATTAGATTGTGATAGAATTTTTCCTCCGTAGATCCATCCATATAACTCATACTTGTTTCAAACATTGTTTGAAGCAACTCCTCTACAGAGTCTATTCCAGTAACATTCCCATCTCTTAAAGCAACTATAAGGTCTGTAAACTTTCCATAATTTCTAGGAGAAACTATTTCCATAAACGTATCTTTGAAATATTCCTTTACTTCGTAATTTGGAATAGTAAGGAAATACTGATTTTTTTCCTCTCCTTTCCTATCTATAGTCAGATACCCTGCTGAAAACATTAAGTAGAGTAATGTGCTGTCACTGTATCTCATACCAAAAATCATATTTTCTTGAAGAGTAGTTTTTACACTTCCATCTTTCAGTAGAGTATGGAATATATTAAATATTTCTCTATCTGCCTCTCTTAATATTTCTTTTATAAGAAGGTTAGCACTTGTATTTATCCAGAAAGCCTTCAATTCTCCTGAACTACAATGATATAATATGCTCCATGGATTATAGACTTTCAGATCTCCAAAGAGATATCCGTTATACCATTTTTCTATGTCTCCTAAAGTTGTTTCAAGATCATAATATTTTAAAATATCCTCAACCTCTATTTCGGTCATTCCAAAATAATTATAGTCTCCCGTAAGTATTGTTGATACTTTTAAATTATTTAAAGTTGAAAATATTGACTCTTTCGCAATTCTTAAAATACCTGTAACTACTGAAAAACTAATAATTCCTTCTTTTAATGCACTTCCATAGAACCGTCCCAAAAGTGTTTTAACTTTTTCATAGTATCTTTTTTCATTAGCAATGATAAATGGAGAATCATATTCATCTATAAGAATAACTGGCTTAACTCCATAATAATCATATAGAAGCTGCGACAGGAATTTTAAAGCAGTGTCATAATTAGCTTTTTCTTCTTGAAACCATATTTTATCAAAAAAAAGAAGATTTCTTTCATCCAGTTTTTCACGGAGATATTTATGAGTTTCAAAGAGAGAACTAATAAGAGTTTTAAATGCTTCGAAAAAACTTTCAAAATCTTCTCCATCTAAATCTTTCATAGTTAGATAAATTACAGGATATTTTCCTTGATATTCCATATAGTCAGTTTTTTCTATTTTAGTTCCTTTAAAAAGCTCTCTATTTTCTATAGCACCTTTTATGTCTAAAAAATATTTCAACGTACTGATATTCAAGGTTTTTCCAAATCTTCTAGGTCTTGTTAATAATGTAACTTCAGCTCTTTTCTCAAGCACATCTTGGATAAAAAGAGTTTTATCTACATAATAGTAGTTTAATTCTATTATTTTTTTAAAATCATCTATACCTATAGGTAGTTTTTTCTTCATCAAATTTCTCACCTCTTTCGTTACATTAATTTCTTTTCTTATATTATACCATCATATTATCATTTCTTTCTTATATTTATAATATGTATTTCTAGCAAGTCCTGTAAGTTCCATTATCTCTTTATCTGAATGAGTAGGGAGTAGTTTCTGTATCTTCTCTTTCATCTCTACTGATTTCTTAGTTACAAGTTTCTTTCCTTTAACCTGTCCTATTTGCTTTCCTTCCCTTTTAGCAGTTTCTATTCCTTCTTTGGTTCTCTGTTGTAGGTCTTTAACCTCTTTCTCAGCTTGGTTAAATGCTATTTCAATTTGGTCTTCAGCTAAAACTTTTATAGCTTCATTAGTTGCATTGATATATATATCAGCTATTTTATGTCCCGTACTATCTATTTTCATAGAAATGGCTTTCTGATAAACTGCCGTATTTATATAAGGTTCTTTCAAGAAAACTAGAATAACTCCCTTATTCATGAGTTCAAAGTAGAGATTTTTTCCTTCTTCTGCATTTCTTGACATTCTCGAAACTGAATCAAAAACGATAGTATCTCCGCTCTTAACAATCTTCAGTAATTTTTCAAACTCTTTTCTTCCTTCAACTTTTGTTCCAGTAAATGCTTCCTCATACAATCTTGCACCAGAATCATAAGCTAAAATATTTCTAATCTGTCTTTCAATATTCTGCTCTTTTCTTGATACCCTAGCATATCCAAATATCATAATCTATCTCACCTCTATACATAAATTTTCACAATTTCAATTAAAAGAAACGTCCGTTAAATTTGATATTTATATTATATCAAATTTGAGACTAGATTCATAGACTTTTAATACTTATATTCAAATGGTTACTTTTGATACTGGATGGCAATGGATGTTAAATCATTTGTACTCTAGTCTAAATAAAACACTAGCAAATAATAGAAAAGAGGCTAAGCAATAAGGTCAGCCTCTTTTTCTTTCAATTTTGCTGAATTTATAAAAATCGAATTTACAGTTACTACAAATAGATACAATATTTTCAACAAATCAATTTGAGATATATCATTAATTTTAATTTTTGTAAAATGTACAATCCTATTCCTATAATTTTCTCCCACTTCTTCATCTCCAATTAAGTAATATTTTAACCAATTTATTGTCTCATTTCCAATTAGTCTGCTCATTTCATTACTTTTTAAAATTAAACCATATGTAGCGGAAGAGGAATTAAAGAATCCATCTTTTTCAATTTTAATATAAATATTTCTTAAAATTTTTTCTAAAAGTGAAATAATAAAAAAAGTACATGTAAAGTAATTATAGCTATGATTTTTTTCTAAACTAAAAATATCTGTAAGAGAATAATTTAAAGCTTCTAAATCATTATCTACTTCTTCCTCTAAAATATTTATTGACAGATTTATATAATTTTGTTTCACAATATTTAAAAGATTATTAATAAATTCTTTTCTATTCTTATCACAAAGCCAGACCGTTAAGTTTATACATTCTTGTAAAAGATAATTATCTATATAAAAGATTTTTCCAGCTGTAAAAACATCATTAGTTTTTATATTTGAGCTTGCAAAATCCATAAAACTTTTTTTATAATTTTTAGAACTGTTTTCTAACTTAGAGATAAGTTTCTCCTTAAAAAAGTGTGTTATTGTTAAATACTGCATATTAGATGAAATTTTTTCACTTCGTAGTTTTTCTAAATATTCTAAATACTCTTTTGATGAAACTCTAAATTCGATAGGTTTCATAATTTTATTTTCAATTAATAAATTATTTAACATTAAATCAATCTTCTTTTTTTTATCTAGTAGTTTCTTCGATAAATGATTTTTTGATTTAAAATATACTGGATATAATAATTCTAAGTCTCGAAGTGTACTCCATCCAAAATTTTGATTTTTTTCTTTAAAAAAATCTTTACTTCTTTTATCATAAATATCATATAGTTTAGTAAATACTTCATCTTTTATTTCTTTTTCAAGATCAGGCAAAATAAACCTAAAAAATTCTTCAGAACGATATTTTAATATTTCTTCTAATTTTTTATCTTCCAAAAAAAACTTTCTTTTTAAATTTAGACTCAATACATTCTTCTTTTTAATCTGAGGATAATAGTCAAAAAAAAGTATTGTTTCATCTCCTATTAATTTCTCCAAGATAACTTTATTTTCCTTAAGTACATTTGGATATTTTAAACACAATTCTATATACCATATTTTTATATCATGATTTAAAAATTTATTACATTCATTATGAAAAACACTATCATACTTATCTATAAGAAATTCAACTAAACTTCTGATAGAAACATTTTCATTTATATCATTAAGTTCACTCAAAAATTTAATTAATTCATTTTTAAATTCCTCTTTTAATAGCTCTAAACACTCCTTAAATTTAAGTATGACATTTAGAAATATATAATCAATAAAATCATCTATATTTTTCAAATAATTTTTAAAATCATTTTTATAATACTCAAGAATAAAATCTTTATTTTCTAAAATATTTTTTAGGGTATAAGTGGTAACCATATCATTGATTCCATGATAATGCAAAGTAAATAATATATTTTTAGAATGAAATCGTTCAACAATGTTTATATCTATCTCCTCCTATTAGCTATAATTATACAATACTCTCTTCACATATTAGCTTAGCTTGTTTTAAAACAAGTTCTGTTGCATCCTTTGTTTTATCTTCTGGATAGCCATATTTTTTTAATAACCGTCTGATAGATTTTCTCATTTGAGCTTGTACACTCTCTTTATCATACCAATCTATAGTCATACTTTTCTTAATAGTCTCTGTTAGCTCTTTTATTATTTCAATTAGCTTTTCATCGCCAGTCTTCTTTTTAAACTCATCATCTTGAGTCACAATATCATAGAAAGCTACCTCATCCTCTGTTAAACCAAGTGAGTCACCCTCTTTGTGAGTCTCCATAAACTCCTTAGCCATCTTTATAAGTTCTTCCATTATCTCTAAACTTGTTAAAGCCTTATTTCTATAAGAACTCATAGCCTTTTGAAGTCTTTCTGAAAACTTCTCAGCCACCACTAGATTTTTTCTACTAGAGTATTTAATCTTACCCTCTATTAGTTTTCTTAACATCTCAACAGCTAAATTTTTATATTTTATCTTCTCAACCTCTTTTAAAAACTCATCTGAAAGAATAGATATATCTGGATTATCTAGTCCTAACTGTGAATAAACATCTATAACATCTTCAGATATAATCGTCTTAGCCATAAGTGAAGCTATTTTTTCATTTATCTGAGCCTGAGTTAGTTTCTTAGGATTATCTCCTTTATCCTCAGTTTCTA
>NZ_JRJZ01000028.1:0-22398 GCF_000800875.1 Cetobacterium sp. ZWU0022 | reverse complement strand
CTGAGCCTGAGTTAGTTTCTTAGGATTATATATTTAAATCTTAATTTTTAATATTAGATGAGAATAGATTTAGATTAGAATTAATCAATCTACTTAATACAACCACAGCAATACAAAAGAGAGTCCATGTGGACTCTCAGGACTTTAAAAAAAAGCTATTTTAAATCCATTAATAATTCGTGTAATGTCTTTTGTTTTTCTTCTTTATTTTTTAGGGTATTGAAATATAGCTTTATTTCTTTATTATATTGTTCAACTAATTCAACCGTATCTCCTAATAGAATATTCATTTCTTCTAATTCATTTTTTATATCTTGATACTTATCATTAAAAGGCTTATTTTCTAATTCATTTTTAATTAATTCTTTATATTCTTTTAATTTTTTCCCTTCTAATCCACAATGAGGCATTTGATCCGGTGCATATCCAAATGGAACCCCTATAGCTCCTATTAATAACTCATTAGGATCATTTTCTGCTTGTCTCCATATATGTAATGTCTGATTATCATGTCTTATTATACTATCAATAAAAAGAATTATAAAATCTTTTTCAACCTTTGATAAGTTGTATTTAGAAATAATTTTGAATAAACTAACTATTGAAAATAATGAATATAAGAAATCATCACGTTCCCGAACATTTTCCTTTGAATATGGTTTTCCTCTGTAATCATTAATATCATATGTAACTACAACTTTATAATCTTCTATAAATTTAGTTTTTATTTTAGAATCTTGAATCCTATTTAAAATATTTTCATATCCTATTGGAATCTCTACTATCTTTTGTTTTCGATATTTTTTTATTAATTCTCTTTCATTTGAAATTATATCGTTATCACTTTGCCAAGGTACTTCATAATCTGAAAATGGCTTATCTGTTGTTGCACTAATTTCTTTAATGTATTTATCTTCTCTCGATTCTATATAATCTCTAAATAAAATATTAAAATCTATTGTAATCACTTCTGAATTTTTATAAGAAACCTCAATTTTTGTAGTAAGGTTATTAGATCTTACATGATGAATTGCGTATTTCCCTAAAACACTTAAAGTTATAATTTTTTCTAATTCAGTTTTTTCTAATTCAAAATTAATCTCCTTATTAGGATATAATAATTTTAAAAATGCTGAAATTGTTGTTTTTATACATTCTACAAATCTACCATGATATTCATCCCTAGTTATAAGTTTAACTTCAAGTTCCTCAATTAAATCAATATAGCTTTCCTTTTTTCTTTGAATCTTGAAGAAATCTTCTAAAATATTCAGTGGAATAATCTCTTGATCTTCTTTTGGTTTTATTTTAAAATAACTTGGAATCAACCATCCTGCAATAAAAAAATTTGTCCTATCTAAAAAAGCACCTTCATTAAACGAATTTTTAAATCTATCAAATATAGTATTGTTTGTATATTGTACTATCCCATTTTCAATATTACCTTGATTGACGAATGATACATCTATTCTTTCAGCTTCAAAATGATTATCTCTAACTTCTACTTTATTTCCCGCCAAAACTTGTAATAAAATTTTAGCTTCATTTGTTTTAGCTAAACTAAAATCTCCTTCATCTAAATATAATACATCTTTTGAAAATAATATTCCTTTTCTTTTTTCTTTTGTATTATAATAAAGTTGGGCTTGTGTTATATTTGTTGCTATTTTTTCGGCGGTGTTAAATTTTTCTGCTAGTGTTGTTTTTCCTGTAGAATAACCACCTAATTCTATATAACTATAATTTTTTTCTAAATACGGCAATAGTCTAACCAGCATTAAATCCTTCAATATACTTTCTGATTGATCTAAGTCATATCCTATAGAATTTAAAATTAAATTTTTCCACTCATTAACTTTCAATTCTTTTCTTAAATTTAACAACTCTTTATAATTTCTCTCACTTAAATCTTCTAATATTTTTATATTCTCTATAAAATATAAATCTTTTTTATGTTTTCTTATAGTAACTTCTGTTAAAATACCTTTACGACCATTATTTAAATAAGGTTTTAATTTTTCTATATCATATTTTGAAACTTTAAATGTTAAAAAATCATCTGCTCCTCTAATTTTTACACTTCTTTCTAAAAACTTAATCTCAGATATATTTACAATTAAATTTAAAGTTATATTTTTCATATAGAATCTATTCATTTCAATTGAATCTCTTAATGGGAAACCACTATTAGATATTTGCTCATATGTTCCACTATTATAAAGATTTATTAAATCGGAAGAAGAAAATCTATTAGATAACTTTCCATTTTCAATTTCTTGAATTTTTGATCTTTTCATAAGTATGCCCATCTCTTACTTCTTCTCCTTTTGGTACTTATTTTGTATAGAGCTAATTTTACTTTTATTTAAACCTAATATTTCTTTAAAAAAATCTGTTTTATTAAATATTATTTTCTTATTACTAAGAGCTGTTTTTAAAAATTTATCCATTTTATAGATATTCTTTTCCTTCTCTTCTTCATTTCTTAAAGCATTATGTTCTTTAATAAATCCTACAAACTCTCCCTTTATATCTTCAGAGTCAAATAAATTATCCTCAGTTAAATTTGGATTATTCTCCTTATTTTTAATAAAATTTAAAAGTTTTTCTAAAATTTCTTTAGTATCATCTTTAATCTTATTTAACTCTTTGCTTACATCGTCATTCTTAAATTTTTCTAAATCATTTTCATTTCTCATTAAAAATAAAGTTTCTCCAATTTTTCTGAACTTATGATACTCTTCTGAGTCTAAAACTTTTTTATTTACTAGACATCTATAAAATATAATCCACTC
Organism: Cetobacterium sp. ZWU0022; assembly: GCF_000800875.1. NCBI lineage: Bacteria > Fusobacteriati > Fusobacteriota > Fusobacteriia > Fusobacteriales > Fusobacteriaceae > Cetobacterium > Cetobacterium sp. ZWU0022. The sequence continues at coordinate 19,603 of NZ_JRJZ01000028.1, read as the reverse complement.
TTCATCTAATCCTGTTTCATCTAAATATTCCTCTATTTTTGAATCTATATCTGAAACGCCATATAAATAATCTACTAAATATGGGCTTTCATCTTTTATAATATATTCTTTATCTAAAATAACTTCATCTAATTCGTTTAACATTTCTCGGTGATGTTTTTCTTTGGTTTTTTTTAACACAGCTACCTCCATATTTTTTATTATAAGAAATTATGCTATGAAAATAAATTTTTGTCAATTAACCCACTTAAGATTCAGTATAAATTTATTCAATTTTTATTTAAATATCAATTCTGACAACCAGAATTTCACCTATATTTTATAGAATTATATAATTCTGGAATTCTTATGGCAGAATTCATAAATATGTTGATTTTACTAGGCTAATCGATATAATTCTGTTTTTCTACTTTTTTAACAATCATATATTTTCTCTATTTTAAGAAGATATTTTCGCAGAAAATTTGAAATTTCTCATAATATTAACTATAGTCAATAAATTTTCTAAAGCTATTTTTTAGTTGTAATAAATCCCCTTTATTCATCCCCAATATAGACTTCTTCTTTATATTCTTTAGAAGTTAAATTATAATATTCTCTTATTGGAATACCTTCTTTATAATTCCAAACACTTATAAAAGTCGGAGTTATTTCTAGTAAAATTTCATTTTCTAAAAAAGAATAATTCTCATAAGAGTTTTTAAAGTGATTCTTAAATAAAATATTGAAGTTTTTATTCTCTAATGGCTTACCTATGATTTGAGCTATTCCTTCTATTTGAATATTATCAATACAAATAGATACTTTTGGATTATTTGAAATCTGTTCAATCTTTAGAAATCTTTTATCTGTTTGACAGTAAAATTTCCTTTCATAAATTACAAATGACATCATTCTTGAAGTTACTCTATTATTGCTTGATGTTGATAAGACTGCTTTTTTAGCTTCTCCTATTCCTTGAAATAATTTCGTAATTTGTTCATTAAACATATTTCACTTACCCCCTTCTCAATTTTTAAACCATAAACACAAATAAGTTTTCAAGTTCCTTCTTTGATTTTCATATTACATCAGTGATCTTCCGTCATCCTCTAGTTATAAATGAAACTAAAAAGGAAGCAATATATCTATCACTTCCTTTAATTATACTATTTAGCTACCTTTTCTGCTAGTCCTTTTCCTGCTTTAAATTTAACTACCTTCTTCTCTGGAACTTTAACTTCTTCTCCAGTTTTAGGATTTCTACAAACTCTTGCTGATTGAGTTTTAGTTTCAAATTTTCCAAATCCTAATATTGATAGTTCATCTCCCTTCACTAATATTTCTTCTAAAGCTGAAAAGAATCCATTTACTAATCTCTCTGCATCCTTCTTTGTTGCTATTTCCATTTTATCTTGATATAAAGCTATAAACTCTTGTTTAGTCATAGTTATCTCTCCTTCATTAATTTTACTAGAGTATAACCTATAACTTTTATTTTTTCAAGCAATCCTATGCTCTCCTTATCAAATTACAATAAATAAGATTACATTAATTTAGATTTATTTTAACGAAAAAACTTGACAACTACATATTTTACATATACAATGTTTACATTGTATATGTATTTTTATATAATTTATCTATATATAAAAAATAAAATTACAAAATAATTTAAAAAATTATAAATTGTTCAATACATTTTTTTATGTCGCTCAATCTAGTATAAACATCCATGACTATTATATTATTCATTTGTGAGTAGTTATTCAAATGTCTCCTAACTGCTGTAACTGCACTTTCTCTTGTTTTAGTATTATTTACTGCCAATCCTAAAGCTCTTCTTAAAATCTCATAATCATAGATTTTGGATATATTTTGTAATATGAAAACCTCGTAATTAAATCCACTTCTTTGCCTTTCAATATTTAAGATATTTGCTAATTGAATAGCTTCATTCTGATAAATGTTATCTATAATTTGAAAATCCAATAAATTCTCTAAAGCTGTTTCTTTTAGTTGAGGTAAATAAACCTCGATCATATCAAAGTTCCCAAAATCTACAATTGAAAATGGATTCCTTCTAATCTTCTTTGAAACTTCTATTCTCATTCGATATTGTAAATCAGGATATTGATTTACAAACATATCTAAAGTTTCTTCACTGTCCACTTTAGCTTCCATATTTAGGAATTGATTATAAATCATAACCTTGTTATTATATGAACTTGGTGTCTTAGTATCTGTATAAATTAGAGTTTCAGGTCTTTGCGTTAAAATATCAGCATACATCTTCCTACTCCCTCTTATTCTCTTTTCTGCATGAACCATTGCCATTATGCCATAAAGCTTATTGTAACTGTGAAAATCATAGTCTGGTGGCATTATATAAGTGAAAGGAATATCAACCCTCTCTAAATATATTCTAGCTCCTATCAGTTCACTCATTCTTACAATAGTTTCACTAAACCATCGTTGAACTTGAAAACATTGATCTTTTGTACTTATTAAAAATACATTACTTCCATAGAAAAACCTCGGGTACGATATTTTAATTCCTATTGATTGAATTCCTCTAATATCGAGCATATCGCAGAAAGTATACCCGTACGGACTTTTAATGTGATTTATAAAAATTTCTATTCTCTTGAAATCCTCCATAGTTAATCCTGTATAGTTTAATTTTAATTTAATTTGGATCGTATCCATTCTTATCTCCTCCTAATATAAAAAAAGAATAGAAATTAATTCTACTCTTTTAAAATGAATCTATATATTTCAGTGAGTTTCCATGTTAGTAGGCTCACCTTGTTGGGTAAGCCACACATTCAACTCACTGGTTTTATGTTGTTTTACTATGTTTTGTAGCTTATATTACGTTAAAAACCCTATATTTTATAGTATTTCTATGTTATTTAGGTAGTTTATATATATCAATAGGGGTTGACTTTTTTATGGTAGTAGTGGTATTTTTATTATATACCCCGAACGGTTAAGGGGGATGAAGCCTAAAAAAAATATAGTGGAACATTTAACACAACTCCTTTCTATAGTAGTATTACTAAAGCTTGTTATAGTTTTTTTATGATATTTACTAGTATTTAATTTATAAAGGTTATAGTACTAGAATGAATACTTATAGAGGGTTATTCTTTATATAGTATAGTTACCATATTTATAAGTATTATATATAGATTAATAAATTTTTATAGGTAGCGGGTAGAGTGGATAAGCCTTATTAGTACTATTAGTGATATTAATATCATTAGTGCAATTATCCCTATTTATAGCTATTTTAAGGGTGTTCAAGGTAATTGCCCACAAATATGTGAAAAACCCTTGTGAGAGCGATTTAAACCGCATTCTAGAGGGTATTTAAATATGGTTGAAGGAGAAATGAATATGAGAATTCATCATGTATGTATAGAGACATCACTATATAAGGAATCAATAGAGTTTTATACGAGAGTATTAAACTTTAAATTAGTTAAAGAGACTCCTGACTTTCATGGAAGAGAATATAATTCATGGTTAGAACTAGATGGATTCTATATTGAATTACAAACTCCTAAGAAAGAAGTAAAATTAGAGAGTGAAGATAGAGAAGGAATAGTTCATATGTGTTTTTATGTAGAAGATCTTACGAAGGAACTAGAGAGAATAGCGGGAGTGTATAACAACTTCAAACTAAAGAATGGAGAAATTCTATATAGAGTAGAAGGTGGAAACTTATTTAAGGTAATAGCACCAGAAGGAACTATCATAGAGTTCAGAGATAACCCTCTATTCTAAAACTTTCATTTTTGAATATTTTACAAACAATAGTTTGTCAGTAAGACAAACGAAATAATTATAAATAAGTTATATAGTATATATGTGTAGTTGTGTAGTTGTATATCCTAGTAACACGATAGGGATATACAACGTATAGCACTTGCTTGTAATCATTAAATAGAGATAAATATATATTATCAATTGTGCGTCAGCACGATACTAAGACTAATAGAGAGAGACTGTGTAGCCTTAAAGCGTTAGTAGCACGGTAAGCTAAGGCGTATAACACTTGCTTGAATAATACTGTTTAAAAACGATAAAAAATTATAACAAGAATATGTAGAAAATAAAATTGGAAAAATATTTGTAGATTTCAATAATATCAGCTATCATGTAAGGAAGAGACGTTGCCAGTTTCTTTAGAGCTTTTCATAACCTTAGGAGTGAAAGGCTCTGTTTAAAAATTAAAAAGTCTTTTATCTTAAGAGTTTTCTTTGTACCCAAGAAAACTTTTTTAATATAAAAATCAATCTATAGTTAAAATGGGAATAAATTAAAGGAATTCTTTAAAATTACCCCTTTAAAACTTAGAAAATATACACATTTTGAAAAAGCAGAATTTAGAATTTCTCTTTATAAAGCTAATAAAATCAACGATATTGTCAATTCTACAGTAAGAATTATAGAATTATGAAATTCTGTGAAATATTGTAGAAATTCTGATTAATAGAATTCGATTTAGAAATAGATTCTTGACCTTATTCCACAAAAAAAATATTGTGGATTTAGTAATTCATAAGTTATCATAAGAAGTGATCGACTTTCATATTCGCTAAATAATTAAATACTAAAAGAGTAACAGAGCTAAAACTCTGTTATTTTTTTATAAAATGTTGATCATAATTCAATTTACAGAAAAATATATTGGAGGTTTTATACATTGAAAAGTAGAGTGCAATTATGAATAAAAGAATCTATGAAGCTCAACTAGGAAATCAACAAGCTCTAGAGGATTTAATCAAACTAAATCAGTATTTAATAACCAATGTAATAAGAAGAAATAACTTTTATTTATTAAATGGAGAAAAAGAAGATTTAGTTCAAGAAGGTAACCTTGGTTTAATAAAAGCCATTATTTCTTTTAGTATTGAAAAAAATACTAAATTTGAAACTTTTGCTGGGCTTTGTATAAAACGACAAATTATAAGTTATATTGAAAAGCAAAATGTAAAAAAACAAAAATTATTAACAAGTGCAATAAATTATTATCCTAAATCTTTTAAAAATGAAGAAGAAGAATTTGCAGAAACATTAGGTGTCAACTATAGTACGCCCGAGTCAATATTCATAAAAAAAGAAGAGTTGAAAGTTATCGTTAATGATATTCGGCAATTAAAATTTAGTAAATTAGAGAATATTATTTTTAATTTATTATCTAACGAATACTCATACTCTGATATTATTAAAATATTAAATGAAAATCCCAAAAAGATTGATAATACAATTCAACGTATTAGGAACAAAGTTAAAAAAATTATAGAAAAATAGCATAACTATCATTTTTAAATCTTATTAGTTACTAGCTAAACAGCTTATTTCTTAAATACAAAAGCCAACTAAAATTAACAGTAGTTGGCTTTTTGACTTATAAAATTAGATTGGAAAACATCCCTTATTGGGTAAGTATATTATAATATACCAATGTTTAAATCTACAATAATTTTTTTCAAAAAATAATTTGTTGATTCTCAAATTAAACCTATATAATAAACTATCAATTTTGTTTAACCATTAATTGATAATAGTATAGATTCCCCCCAGAATCTGTAGACAAACCTTAAAAGCTACTAGTTTATAATGATTAGTAGCTTTTTAATTTGAAATCTATAAAAAAACTGCTGATAAAAAATTCTATCAACAGTTCATATCAAATTTATTTCTTATATCCACATTTTGGACAACTATTATTTTTATCTAAAGAAATTCCGCAAAGAGGGCAACGATGAATATCATTTTTTGTATTATATTCTTCAGATGCTGCATTAACACCACTAGTAAATGTTATTTTAACTATGTTCAATTTCTCTTTTAATAAGTCATATACTATTTTAATCATTCCTTCAACTGTTAGTGTCTCTTTTGTAACAACTAATCGAGAATCAGGATATGCTGTTGCAAGGTTTGTTTTAAAAGCTATTCCCTTCATTTGATTTTCTGGAGTTCCATTCTTAATTCCAGTTTCTTCATACACTTTTAAAATAGCTGGCAGAAGAGGATCATCTTCTCTCAATATTAAAGAATGATCAAAGTTCTTTAAAACTTCCCAAGCAGTTTTTTGAATTTCATTACATGGATAAACCATATTTACACCTTCATTTATTGAATCTTCAACCTCAATAGTTAAAATTCCTGTATGACCATGTAAATATTGTGCTTCACCTTTAAACTTATAAAATCTGTGTGCATATTGTAAATCAAATGTAGTTATACTTCTCATCATCAAATCCTCCATTTATATAATTTTATAAATTTGTAATTATTACAAATTTATATTTAGTATAATATATTGCTATTAGATTTGCAAGCTTTTTTATCAAAAAAATTGTTGTCGATTCATAATAACATTTGATATAATATAGTTAACCTAAATTTATAAGAAAATAAATAGAAGAAGCTTAATTTTTATAATTAGGCTTTTTTCATTTATAACATTTTTTAAATAAATTACTGAAGGAGAATTTAACATGAGATTTTTACTCAAACTAAAATTGTGGCTATCTATTGTTTTAAGTTTTTTAATTCTTATATTTTTTGCTACACAATCAGGATTTATTGATCAAAGAAACGAAATAAAAATAGAAAAAACCACTCTGACCGATGAGGAATTCCAAGCAAAAAAAGAATTTGAACTAAAACAAGCGGAAGAAAAAAATAAAAAAGAACGATATTTACTATACTTACTGTACTATGGTTTATAACAAAAAAGGACACCTTAGCGGGTGTCCTCATTTATTTAAAATCCAAAATGACTAAATGTTGAAATAAAAATATTTTTTAAAATATTCCAAGATCCTTGAAAATCTACATCAAATCCATAATATCTCCAAACCTGACTAAGATAAAATCCAATTATATAGATACAACATCCATTTCCTATAGCATTCATTATACAACTTCCTGACGATTCTTTTGTTCCATCTTCATTTGAACTAAATGCATTTTTTAGATTGTTTATCGTACTCGTTAAAATTTTTTCTATAATTAAAATCAATACTCCATAAAAAATAATGCTTAATATCATTTTCATTTTAATTCTTCTCCTATTTTAATTATTCCAAATCTCTTGTGCTTTTTTATGAGCAAGATTTAAGATATTTATTAAATTCTTTAACTCTTCTTTTTCTTCCGTTGTTAAATTCTTAGATAAAGATAACCCTTTTATTTTTATATCTAAATCAGCTATCTGCCATCCAAAACTTTCTCCATTATCATCTGCTGAAATTTTGAAATTAAGAACTTCTTTAGATAAACTATTCACTTCTGATTTTAAAGCTTTTAAATCAATATCAACATCATCATATGAATATTCCTCTGCTCCATATGATATTGATTTTATCCTTCCATTAGGATAGAAAAGAACCTCATCATAGTCTGAATTTTCTTCTTCAGATAGACTATTTACATCTTTTCCATCTACATAAAAAATTGTATTTGATAATTCCCCTTGATAATCACTAGCTTTATCATAAAATTTCCATTCTCCATCTTTTAAATCATCTTTATAATTTCCTACTACTTTAGAATATCTATTTGGATAATATTCTATATACTCTCCATTTTTTATACCTTTAATTTCAACATATTTCTTTAATGGTTTCTCTTCATTATATCCACCATATCTCGATTTTTCAAATTTAAACTCTCTTACTATATTTCCTACAATAACTCTCACTATCTTATTTTTCAAATCATATTCTTCTATACTTCTAATATCACCGTAAGAATATTCTGTTCTTTTAATCAAATCACCATTAGAATTAAATTCATCCCACTCTCTAGCTTTTAAAGATTCATTCCCATATACACCTTTTAATTTAATTTTTCCGTTTTCATAGAACTCTGAAAAACTACCAACCATATGTCCATTTCTATTATCTACTGAATATCGCTTATGAATTTTTCCGTTATTATAATATTCTTCTACTTTCGATGTCTCATATCCAAGACTATAATCTCTTATTTTTGTTAAAATCCCATCCTCTGACCATTCTTTCCAAATTGAAGTTGGTCTCCCATTACTAAATTTACCATATTTTTTTGATTTTCCATTCTCGTACCACTCTTTATGTTCCATAATACTTTCGTAATTTTTATAGTACTTTTCTAATATCAACTTTTCATTAGAATATCCTTGAATCTTAATAACACCATTTATCATTCCCATATAAAACTCTTCCAAAGAATCAAATCTATTTGGAACTCTCCAAGTTTCATTTACAGTAAATTTTGAAACTGGATTTCCAATTATTTTTTTATTCCCAATTATTTCTTCATAAGTTCCTGACAATACATCTATAGAACCGACTTGTTTTTTATTGTTATAACTTTTATAAATTTGCTTTGATGGAACAACTTCTAAAATCAAGTCATTATTAGCATATTTAAATAAACTATCAAATCTTCCATCTTTATATGTTTCTTTTCTTTGAATTTCATTCTTATCGTTATAAAGTATGACCTCTTGAAGAATATCTTTATCATATGTTTCTTTCTTTATAACTTCATCATAAATTCCATAAGTTAATGCCTCACCTTGTTTTTTATCATTTTTATATTTAGTTATTTTTCTTAATACAACTTTATTATTTTGAATATCCCATGATGAAATTCTATCAATTTTCTTTTCTTTTGTTCCTAGTAAATTCTCTCTTGCACTTACATTACTTCCTAAAAGTCCATTTATTATTTCAACTAAAACAGGATTCACATCCAAAAAATCCCCATTTTTTTTATAATTTTTTTTATTTAATATTTTTATATTACCTTTTTCATCCTTCTCTAGGAATAATATAGTTTTTATATTATTGCCCTCAACTACTATTTGATTATCTTTCATTTGCCATTTTCTATTTAAGTATTTCTCATTCGCAACAATTTTTCTTTCTGGCTTTAATATTTCTTCCCATTTTTCTGGATTAGCCAACCCTGCTATAGCTAAATATTCTAACTCAATTTTTTCTAAATCTTTTAAATTTGATTTTAAATAACTTTCTAATATTATCCCTTCTAAATTTAAATATTCTTCTAAACTAATGACACTTCCTTCGTATGTTGCTCCCCACTCTCTTACCTTAAGTTCTTTGATCGCTTTATTCTCTACAGTTTTTACGGGTTTATTTTCTTCTTTTCCACAGCCTATAAAGAAAATCAACAAACTGGTTAATAATATTTTTTTCATTATCGCTACCCCTACTTAATTATTTTTATATACAATAAAATCTTGATAAAAATTTATTGATGATTTTTTTATTAACTTAAATATTTATTAAAGCTACTCCAATTCTTTAATATAGACGAGCTGTTAATGTTTTCTTAGAAGGATTAACTATTAGATAGTTATTCCCTCTTCATTTTGTAAAGTTTTTATATTTTCATTCGAATAATATTTTAAACCCTGAGTAGTTAAAGTTCCTTCCCATAATCTTACTAAAGCACCTTCCCTATGTGTATACATATGTGTTTCATCTTGAAATATATTTAGAACTGGGACAAAAGCAAGCATACGAGATAACCCAGATACTTTTAATAAATATGGCAAATTTTTCCCTATTCCTTTTTCTGTTTTTTTAACTAACTCTTCACTTATTTCAATACCCAGCTCACCTTTTTTATATTTTTTGAAATTTTCTATTCCTTCTGTAATTTTATCAAGATCATCAAGTGTTTCTTTATCTTCTATCTTAGAATTAACCAAACGATAAAAAGTATATACTCCACCAACACTCCATAAAACTCCATACATCACTTCACCATCTATAAAGCATGAAAAAGAAATAATACCAATAACTACTATTTCAATCCATCTTGCTATAGCTCTTGCAGTAGGAGATAGTTTTTGATCATTATATACTTCTTTTAATTTTACACTTAGCTCCTCTTTATTATAATTTAATAAATTTTCTAATTTTTGATTCATTTTTTTATTCCTCCATTTTATTTTTTCATTTTTTTAATACTTCTAAAAATCTGTCATTATATAAATCCTAACCTAGATCTAATTGCTTTCCATATACATTTTTTCTATTAATGCTTCATACACAAAGAAATTTTGTGGAACATCATTAAATTCTATTGCATTTAATTCAAAGGTATTCCCATTTATTTTATATTGTAATATTATTTTAGTATCCCTTTCGTAATATTTTATAATTCCTGTTATATTTACATACTTATCTCCTTTATCATCCTTTATACTTTCCCACTTTGGATCACCTACAAACCCTTCTACAAGTTGACCTAATGTTTTGTTTGGATAACTATTTAAGATTCCATTTTTTACCATCTTAACCTCTTGTGAATCACTACACGAAAAGAAAAGAAGAGATGTAAATAATATGATAATTATTTTTTTCATGATATACCTCCTGATATTTTTTTATTTTTTGAAAGTTCTTAATAGAAATTTTTTTTATTCTAACTTTCTCATAATATATACCCCCGCTTATTAAAATATTATTCTCAACTCGTTCATATAAAATTCGCCTTTATCTGTTCTGAGCTTTACATAATCAGTTATTTGACACCTTTTTATCTCTTCCACAACTACCTCTTCTAATCTATTCCCTATTGAGATATGAAGCTTCTCTTTCTTAGAGCAATAATCTTTTAAAACTATAAGTTTATCTCTAAATAATATAATCTCCCTATAAAAAGGATTCAAATGAACATATCCAGTAAAGATACTTCTAATAAACTTTGGCTCATCTTGAATAGTACTACTTATAGCTTTATAATACTCTGTTGTAGACTGGCTTAAAGTAAATTGTAAATAGGTTTTCTCATCTAGTTCCTCTCTATCTACTCCTTGTATCTTTCTAATAGAGAATATTATTAATATCTCATTGCATAACTTTTCTCTTGTCATATTAAAATGTTTTGAATCTCTATCTAGTACATCTAAAATTAGTTTAGATACCATTATTTTTATTCTCTTCTTAGACATTTATCTCCCCTTCCTAACTAATAATTATACCATGTATTTCATGGCGTAGAAATACAACTTCTTTAGAGGTATCTCTCTTTGTTTTCAAAGGGTTTATCTAATTTTAAATTACATTCTACAAAAAATATGAGTTGTACTTTTACAACCCACATTTAAAATATTACTATTTATTCAACCCATGCTTCTGCATCACTTTCTATTTGCTTAGTCTCATAAAGATCTTCTAAAAAGTTTTCTGCTCTTCTCTTACTATAAAACTCTCCAAAACTATATTCCTCTCCATTGATTTCAACTATAACTTCATACATTAAGCTACTTCCTCCTCTTTATACTGAGTGTCTATTTTTATCTCACCATCTTGAATAAAATACCTTCCCGATATTTTCCCTCTATCCTCTTCATAATAAAACCACACCTTATCTGCTTTATCTCCCATTATATCTCTACACACTCCTATAAACCTTTCAAACAAAGCTTGTGATATAGGATGCCACGCTGTACTAAAAATCAGTTCCTCTCTTGATATAGATGAAAACAATGAGTTCCACTTAGTTCCCCAGTTCTCTACACACCACTCATGCCATAGTGTAAGCATTTCTCCATTATAGTTTTTCAGCTCCTCCTTTGAGTATCTCTCTTCTACATACTGATCTATATTAACCAACATCCTATTCACTCTAACTCTTTTAATTTCATTTTTAATAATTTTATCTAGTAGCTCTTGATCTAAGCTATCTGGGTTTTCATAATAATATTTACTAAATGCCTTTGCTAGGTTGTCATCATAAGCTTTTAATAAGGTATTCTCTGGTCTTTCTATTAATTTATTAAAATCAAAATAGTAATCTCCAAAATCATCTTTTGAGAAAACTCTCTCTTTTATCTTTATTAACTCCTCAAATGATAAGTTTAATTTTATTCTATTAAAACAGTAATTAGGCATTTGCTATCCTCTCCTTTATCTCATTTATTGTATATTGCTGTACATTGAACTCATTTAACAATTCCTCTAGTTCTTTAATATCTTTAGCTTTTTCTGTATACCATTCACCCCAAGCTATGATATTCACTACAAACCCATCCTTCGTAATGTCTACTTGAATATCTTTAGTTCCCAAACAGTTGATACTTTCTGCCGATATAACTTTATTCATAATTCTCCTCCGCTTAATGTTCAATAAGTCCATTATCATAAAAACTAAAGTAATCATTCTCTCCCATGATAAGGTGATCTAGCAGTCTAATATCTAAAACCTCTAACAAATCTTTTAATTCGTTTGTAAGCTCAATATCTTTTCTACTTGGTTTTAAATCTCCACTAGGATGATTGTGAGCGAATATAATGCCCTTAGTTGGATGTTTTAAGGCTCTTTCGACAATTAGTCTAGGATAGACTACACTTCTGTCTATAGTACCTCTAAACAGCGTCTCCTCCCCTATTAAACGATTAGAGGAGCTAAGGTATATAACCTTGAACTCCTCTGTGTTTTTGAATCCTATATCACTTCTTAAATAATTAAGAAGTTCACTTTTAGCCTTTACTGTTGTGAGATCTTTCTTTCCTATGTTTCCTTTAGCTATAGTTGTCATAAGTTCTCTGAACTGTTCTAGCTCTTCATTTATCTCATAAGACTTGATTTTGCTTACTACCTCATCTATATCCTTACATTTTAAAAACTTTAGTATTTTCTTCATAACTCCTCCATTTTATACAACACTTGTGGGTTTAATAACCTAACCATCTCTTACCTTCACAAGCTTTCTTATTAAACTCATTCCAAATCTTTTCATCTACAAACTCAAAATGAATAGTTCCCTTTTTAAATATTTTAAATTTAAAGAACTCTGATTCGTTCCACTTACCAAACTCTACACCCTTTTTAACAACTTCATCTACAGTAGCTACTCTAGAGATACTCTTGCCTATTAGGTTACATAGTACCTTCTCTAAATCTCTAATCTTATCTCTCTTGATATAGCTTAAATCGCTTATTATATCCTTGTGTATACCAAATCTATAGCTATTTAGCATATCTGGTAGTATGAACTTCTTTCCAACTTGCCATCTCTCATTTGTTTTCCATCCCTCTATGCGAACTCTATTATCTGGATAATACATCGTTAAGTAATCAAAGCTCTCCTCAATACAGTTCTGAAATATTTGTCCAGAATTCTGTATTAAAATTTCTAATAACTTATTAACATTATCAACAGTAAATGGCATTATGCTGTACTCTTGCTTACTATCAAAGAAATCCTTTTTAACATTAGATGTCATTCGCTCTTCTAACTGTGTCTTATTAAACACTAGTTGCCAGAACCCTACCCTTACTTTTTCAAGTACATCCTCGTACTCTCTTTTCTCACTACTAGAGTTATTCTTTAGTAAATTATCAATCGCATACTTATCTAGAATTCCATCTAAGTAGTATTGTAATTTATTCTTTAGAGTTAAATACTCTCCAATAGTCTCTTTTACAGCACTGTACTTATCCTCTAAGTTTTGTAATACATTCACTTTAGCTAGTTGATTGATATTTAAATCTTCTAAATCAATCTCCTCTTCTTTAAACTCTTCAAAGTTGAATCGGAACTTTTTTCTCTTTGATTTATTTTGAATTTTAATTAAAGCAACCTCAACATTAGTTTTTCTCTCAGCATCCTTAAAGCAATCTCCAAGATACTCGATTTCTGCTCCATTAGCTTCTAATATGTCCATCATTAACTTTCGCTCTTTATTATATGGATTTCTTATACTCTCAGCATTTAAAAGACATCTGATATGTGTATTCTCTTCTGATATTTCCCATGCTTTAAGAAAATGCTTAACACCCTCATCAAAAGGTGGATTCATTAAAATTAAATCAAACAAATGATCTGGCTTATACTGTAAAAAGTCATCACCTAATATCGTGTATTTCTTCTCTCTTAAAATCCCTTGTAACTCTAGGTTCTTCTCAATACAATAGATATTCGTATACTTCTCTTTGATTACACTTAAAAGGTCTCCCTTTCCCGCACTTGGCTCTAATATATTCATCCCTCTTAAATTAAGTTCACCTATCATCTTTAAAGCTACATCATATGGTGTTGGGTAAAAGTTCTTATCAAACATTATTTATCCTCCTCTATCTCTATATGGAATGAATTTCTCTTATCTTCATGCTTTTTCATCTCATAAAGAAACTCCTCACAAGCTTTTTGGTAATTTGTTTCAAGTATTAAAAACACCTCTTGAGCTAATCCATATTCTGGGTCTGCTTCTAAATACTCCCTACAGCATCTATATTTGCTTGTAGGTGGATTTAACGCTAACACCTCGTACGTTCTTAATGGTGGCTTGTATAACTTAGCTTTAATCTTTTTCTTAGTTGTAGTTATTCTCATAGCTATTTCTGTATCACTACTAAAACGTCTTTGTTCTGTATCTCCCTCAATTAAGAAATCCCGCATAAACACTTCTAAAACTTTTTTAAATGAATCAAACTCTTGAATCGTGTATTCTGATATTTTAAACTTCTTCCCATCTCTAGGTTTCTTTGCTACTGCTCTATGTAAATAGTATTTCATAATTTTCCTCCTAAATTAAAAGAGGTCATCCCTAAGGACAACCTCTTTATTATTGATAATATACACTTTTAGTTAATTTTATCTATTCTGCTATTAAACATGAAATTCTCTAGTTCTTGGTTATATTCTGTAGTTCCAATCTCATATCTAAAACTTTCCATATACTCACTCTCTGCTTTTTGAAACTCTTCCATCGCTTCATCAAAAGTTTGAAAACATCCTCTAAACTCTAATTGAAACGTTCCATTGTATGTATTTACATTATACAAAATTCATCACCTCACTAAACTGTGTTAAATTGATTTTAAACCCTATCTTATTTGCAAAGTGTATTTACTTTCTAGATGTACACCTTTTACGTTTTTACCCTGTTTTAAGAGTTCTGATAACGTTCTCTTGTCTGGTATCAATTCTATTTTCTTTTGAACATATTTTTTAGGTATTAAATCTAGATTATCTATTGCTACTGATACACTCTTTCTAAGACCTAGATTCCCTAACTCTGTTTCAACTTTATTTTTATCTAGATTTAAAAGAATGTCCGCAAGATACTTCTTTAAACTATTAACCTTCTTCTCTTTTTGTTTTCTAAGCTTTTCTAGTCTATCTTCCTCTTGGGATAGCACCTCTACTTCTAACGAAACATTCCTAATATATTTTATGATGTTGCTACTTTTACTTTGTAGCTCCTCTTTTAAAAATTTCATTACAAACTCATAATTCTCTTTATCTCCTTCACTTTGCTCTGACTCTAGAAAAATATCTAAAGTATCTATCATCCCATTCATAATCTCATACGCTTTCATTAACTTCCTCCTCTAAAATAAAACCTCTGGAACAATGTCCAGAGGTCGCTTAATATTATTTAAATTTTCTAATACTTCATATATCTCCATTAGATACTCCTATTTTTTGTTTATTATATTATCTAAAGCTCCAACTGCTGTTCCAACTACAACTAAAACTCCACCAATAATTCCTAACATTAAGCAACCTCCTTAAAATTTAATAAATATTTACAAGCATTGATAATCTTTGTATCTTTGCTATTCGTAGTTAAATATGTTAAATAGTCTTTGTTTTCTTTTAGAATCTCTCCTAAAGTTTTGCCTTTATATTTTCCAAAAGTAAGCTCAATATTTTTAGCTCTCTCTTCCTTTGATTCCTCAACCAAAGTATCTTTCTGTTGCTTATTTAATCTAGGTGTTTCTTTAAAAGCATAACTTTTACCTCTTTGCTCTATTGGTAGCCATTGTCCTTCAACTTCATAGAGATACCTTCCAATCCCCCAAACCGATGCAACTCTTTTGAAAGCACAAGATATTCCACCTTTTATAGCTTCATAGTCAGTAGTTCCTGATCCATCTTCTTTAGCTATCCACTCATTATTAATTTTAAGTTCCAGTTTAGCTATAAAGCCACCATTAATTTCTTTATATGAAACACGCCAGTTTTCAATTCCTACAACCTCATCTAGTCTATTTTGTATAGCTCGTGCTTGAATGTACGCTAGAGCTAATCCTTTAGTTTTATCTGAATTAGTAGCTCCAACTCTAAATTCAAGTTCATCATCTGAAAATGGTTTTTCTAATTTTTCTTTTAGATTCATTGTAATACCTCCATTCAAAAAATTAAAAAATCCCAAGATTTATTTATCTCAGGATTTATTATTATACAGTTTATAATATATATTTAATTATTTATATAAAAAGTTAAATTATAAGAACTTAGTACTTAATGTGAATTATTTATATAAAAGTTATTTTTTTTAGTTTGTTTAAATATAATCTTTATCTTTAAATACTTTAAATACTTTCCAGCATGTTTTGAGTTAGTAAAATCAATGTGTAAATAGCTATTACTTGGTATAAAATCCAACGTTACTTGGTATAAAATCCAACGTTACTTGGTATAAAATCCAATATTACTTGGTATAGATTCCAAAAATACTTGGTATAAAATCCAACGTTACTTGGTATAAAATCCAAAATATATAAAATGAAATTTTTTAAAAATAAAAAGATACAAATCCCCTTATATATAAAGGGTTTATAAGTAATAAGAATAATTAACTTAGTATAAAATCCAATATACTTGGTATGGATTGTTGTTTTTTATACTAAGTTATGTTAGTATAAAAAAGGTGGTGATAAAATGAGTGAAAAATTTGAGTTAAAACATCATAAAGATTTTCATGGAATTCAATTACAAGACTTTAATGTTAAGGATAGAAATTTAATATTTGCTTTATGTTATAAATTAATGGAACAAGAAGAGGATGTTATAAGACTTGATGTAAAAGAAGTTGCCAGAATAGGAAATTATAAACCAACAAAGGCTAAAGATAATATTTATAAATCCTTAGCCGAAGCATATAATAGAATAAAAAATGCAAGTATTTGTATAAAAAAAGAAAATGGAATTAAACACTTTGTTTTATTTACAGTATTTGAAACATTTGAAGACGCTGGAGTTATAGAAATAGAAGTTAATAAAAATTATAGATATTTATTAAATCAAGTTACAGCTCCATTTACTATACAAAATTTAATAGAATATACAAAATTAAATAGCGGATATTCTCAACTAACATATTCGATTCTTAGACAATGGGATAAAAAAAAGAATATTGAACTGGATGTAGATACTTTTAGAGAAAAAATAGGTGTTCCTAAAAGTTATGATACTTCAAATTTTAATAGGCAAGTATTAAAACCAATTATGGAAGAACTACCTCAGTATTTTAAAAATTTAAAATTAGAAAAAATAAAAACTGGAAGAAAAGTTACACATTTAAAATTTACTTGGACTGGAAATAATGCTGATTTGAAAGAAACGGATAAAATAGAATTAGAAATTACTCAAAGTTTAAATAGTCTATTTGAAAAAGCGAAGAAAAATAGATTCTTAACAGATATTTTATTAGATAAAAATATATATAAATTAACTGAAATGTACGAAGAGGATCAATTAAAAAAAGGTTTATTGTATCTTTATAAACAAGTAAAGAAGGAGGTGCCGAACTTTACCTATTTGATAAAGGTATTAGAAACAGGAATACAAGAACAAGAAATTGAAATAAAAGTTGTACCAGACCAAGAAGAAGATGAATCTATTTTTACTGAGAGCTTAGTAAATGAAACAAAACAAGGAATTAATGTTGAAAATCCTTTACTTATTGCATATGCTAATTTTTCAGAATTAATAAAAAATGAGATATTAGAACATGCAAAACAGTTATATTTAAAAGATGTTAATATGAAAAATTTAACAAAGCAACATGAAAAATATTTTAAAGCAGCAGAAAAGCAATATATATTAAAGGTATTAAATGGCGAAAAATAATTAAATAAAAAGGGGAGGAGCAGTAGTGAAAATAATATCACTTATAAATCAAAAAGGTGGAGTAGCAAAAACAACCTCAACACTAAGTTTAGCAAGTGCATTGAGTAAGTTACAAAAGAAAGTTTTAGTAATAGATATAGATCCGCAAGGTAATGCTACAACTGGAGCTGGGATAGATAAAACAGAATTAAAAGCTACCACATTTGATTTATTATTAAGAAGCAATCCAATTGAAGAGTGTATCACTAATAACGGAGTATACGATATAGTTGGAACAACTATAGAATTAGCAAGTGCCGAATATGAGATGTTCAATAGATTTTTGAGAGAAAGTTTATTAAGAAAGAAGCTTCAAGATAAAAAAAATTATGATTTCATTTTAATAGATTGCCCACCAAGTTTAAGTTTATTGACAATAAATGCCTTAGTAGCGTCTAATGAAGTTTTAATTCCTGTAGCACCAGAACCATTTGCTTTAGAGGGGATATCACAGCTTATAAATACAATTATTAAAATAAGAGAGATAAATGAAAATCTTGAGATAAAATCAGTATTTATAACAAAATTTGATCAGAGAAAGAAAACTAATATCGAGATAAAAGAAGGATTAGAAAAGATGTTCAAAGATAAACTTTCTAAGACAATTATCAGAATATCTTCTGATATAGAAAAAGGACAATTTATAAATAAAGATATCTATGAATATAATCCTAAATGTAATGCAGCAATAGATTATATGAACTTAGCAAAGGAGTTGATTTAAATGAGTAACCCATTCTTTAATAATTTATCAGCTAATTTAAATAATTTAGAGAGTCACCAAAAAAATAGAATGGTGAAGATAGAATTTCAAAATCTAGATTACTTAGATGGAAATTTCTGCGATAATGAAGAAGTAAATTATTTTCTAAAAGAAAAGACAGCCCAGATATGTCAATTACAAGCTAATTCATCATTAGAATTAGGAAAGATATTTTGTGAAGCAGTAGATAGGTTGGCGGGAGATAATCACTATAACGGACTCTATGAAAAGTGGTTATTGCAAATAGGATTTAATAAAATGACAGCTTTAAGACATAGAAAACGATATGAATTATATACACAGGTAAAAAATGAGCATAGTAAAAAACTTGTATCTATTCTTCCAGTTAGAATTTTATCTGACTTAGTTAGTAGTAATGAGAAAGAAGAAATTTTAGCTCAAATTGAAGAAAATCCTGAATTTAAAGTAAATGATTTAAAGAAATTAATAGCAACTAAAGATATTGTAACTGTAATTGATGAACTTGATGATGATAAATTTTATTTTAGAGGAATTGAAAGTTTAAAGAAACTCGATGTTAAGAAATTAGATTTTTCTAAAGCAAAGCAATTAAAAGATGAACTTGAAAAAATATTAGATGATGTAAAAAAAATATTAGGAGATATTTAGTCGTAACACAGTGTTACGACTAAGGCTTTTAGTTATAAAAATATTGGTGGAAAAGGGAGTTGGATTAAGATAATTAAAGGGAGTGGATGTAGATCCTCTCTCTTTTTAGTTAATATATTATTACAAAATTAGAAGAGGAAGTTAGGAGTTTTCAAATATAATTTTTATTTTTAGTATTTAATTTTTTTGTTATTTTATGGTTAAAATAAATCTAAAATAGATAGTTTAAATATGGTATACTATGTATGAATAGACTTATTAAAGTTAATCACTAGGAGGGA
>NZ_JRJZ01000106.1:0-2012 GCF_000800875.1 Cetobacterium sp. ZWU0022 | reverse complement strand
TTTTTTCTTCACTATTTAATTTATTTACTTTTTCTTCAAATGCTTCAAAAATTGGAATGTAATTTTTTATTTCAAATGTTTCAAATATTTCATTTTCTTTTTTGTGTTCTATTTTTTTATTAGATATTCCTAAAATATTATTCAAGGAATCAATAACGTCTGCTTTGTCTGTAGAGTCATTTATTATGTTTATAAGTCCTTCAAAATCTTCGCTTTTATAAATTTCATTTATTAAATTTTGAGGAATAGTTGCAATAATTGGTTTTTTATGTTCATTTACCCTAGAGTAAATTGAAAATCTTTGTCTGTATCTCCAAGCAGTAGCTCTACTGAAGTTATTTATATCTAACCATTTTTCATAAACGCCATTTTCACTACCTTGTCCACCTAGTTTTTCATGCACATTAGTAAAAATTTCTCCTAGTAAAATAGCACTTTTGGCTTGAATACTAAACATTTTTATAGTTTGTTCTTTTAGAAAATTCCCAATTTCTTCTGTTGGAGAAATCTCTTTTATTAAGGAAAAATCAATAATATCTTTTAAATGTTCTTCAGGAATATTTGTAATTTCATTTTTAGGAGTTATTTTAACTTCATTTTTTAATCTGTCAGATAAATTCATCATTGTTAGATTAGTTTTTTTCATTTTATCTTTCCTCCAAGTTTCTTTTTTCAAGTTCTTTCATAATTTCAAAAATAATTTCTTGAACTTTCAGAGCTGTTTTATTGCTATACTCCCAAACAGTTTTTTTGTTGTAAAGCATTTGTTCAATAAATGATGATTTATCAATTGGAGTAGGTAAATGAATATTTATACCATTAAAATTTTCTATTAGAAGGTTTAAAAAATAATTTTGTACTTTAGTAGGTTCAAACTTATTGATAACAATTGATAAAATTTTATTTGGATCAATTTCTTTTGAAAGGTTCAAAACACCTTCCATAGTTACTTCATCACAATGAGTAGGAATTATAACGTAATCAGAATTTTCTAAAAATACATTATCAACTTTTAAAGTTGGAACAGAATCAATAATTATATAATCATATTCGTTTTTAACTTTTTGTAAATAACTAGGTAAAGTTTGAATAAATAGATTACCAAATGTACTTTTTTCTAAAGGTAAAAAATATAAATTTTCTCTTAATCTAAAATATTCTCCATTTCCTTTTGAAATTTCAGCTTTTAATCCATTATCAAAGTCTTTATTTCCTTTTAATAAGTAGTTGAAGATATTATTTTGAGAATCTGAAGTTAAAATTAAAATTCTTTTATTTGCTA
This sequence comes from Cetobacterium sp. ZWU0022, assembly GCF_000800875.1. Lineage (NCBI taxonomy): Bacteria > Fusobacteriati > Fusobacteriota > Fusobacteriia > Fusobacteriales > Fusobacteriaceae > Cetobacterium > Cetobacterium sp. ZWU0022. The sequence continues at coordinate 730 of NZ_JRJZ01000106.1, read as the reverse complement.
AAGCAAGACCTGAAGCAAGTTGTGAAGTTAAAAATGTTTTTCCTACTCCACCTTTATTATTTTTTATAGTTATTATTTTTCCGTTTTTATTCATTGTTCATACCCTCCACGATAATATTATTGTTTTCAGTTGTTATTATAATATTTAGATTTGTAAAGTCTTTAGATAATTCTTTTGTTATGTTGATAGGCAAATATATTTTTTCAGTTAAATATACACTATCTTTATAATATTTTCTACCTCTAATAATTTTTGTATCTTTATTAAAGATAATTAATTTTCCATCTTCAATATTTTTATTTTCTTTATCTTCAGTAGTATTTGAAATTATTAGTTTATTATCTTTATATTCCAGGTGTATATCTTCTATATTGTCAAACCAACCAAGTTCTTTAGAGATACTAGAGGGTATAAGGATATACCCTCCAATAACTTTATTATAGCTCTTGCTTAAACTTATTTTTTTTATCATTTTTTTCCTTTCTTTAAAGAGTGAGTAAAAAATCTTCAAGTTCTCTTTCTGATTTAAAAATTAAATCTGAAAAAGTTTTTCTCACCCCATCATTTTCATAATCAATAGAAACTTTAATTTCTCCATTTTCATAGTGTTTTTTCATTATAATTTATCCTCCTACTTGATTTTTATAAGGATAAATGTTACAATATTTTTGCGAGAAATAGGTAACATTTACCTTATGTGAAGGGGCTACATTAAGTAGCTCCTTTTTC
>NZ_JRJZ01000069.1:0-1889 GCF_000800875.1 Cetobacterium sp. ZWU0022 | reverse complement strand
CTTCTATGGCATTAGAAAATCCTGTAAGTCCATCAACACAAGCAATTAATATATCTTCTAGGGGTCCCGTCAGGAAAACGCGGAATAACAACGCTAAGGATTTTCCTGATCACTCATAACCCCTTTATTTTCAATGCGTTTCGATCATTTTACATTCAAAAATTTTCTTAAGTAATCTAATTAGAATTCTTTACATTTCTCCTTGTATTTATTAGCTTTTTATCATGCTGCTCCGGAAAACGCGGAATAACAACGTTAAGACCCTCAATTTTATCAAAATTCAAATTTTTGTGAGATTTTAACAACGCTAAGAAATTATCTAAAATGATTCTAGCCCTTTAATTTCAAGGAGTTTTCGATATATTGAAGCTCGAGAAATATTTGTAATTTCACAGATTTGTTTTACTGTCATTTCACTCTCTTGATAAAGCTTTAAAGCATAATTCATTCCAGCGTGATTATTATGATATTTTTTTACTCTTCCTTTGAATTTGCCTTCTCTTTTGGCTATTTCAATACCTTCTCGTTGTCTCATTCTTATTAAATCTCTTTCTAATTGATTAACCCCAGCCATTATTGTTATTAAAAATTGACTATATGGATTTTCTTCAGACAGATCTAGCCAAGTATCTTTTAAAGATTTTAAATATGCTTTTTTTCCTCTAATTAAATCTATTAATAAGAATAAATCATGAGTACTACGAGTAATTCTTGTTAAATCAGTTACATAAATTACATCTCCACTTTTAATTTCTTTTAACATATTCTGTAATTCCAATCTATTCATTGTAGCTCCGGAAATTTTTTCTTCAAAAATAATATCCATTCCAATTTCTTGAAGCTGCTGTTTTTGTCTTGCTAAATTTTGATCTTCAGAACTCACACGAATATACCCTATTTTTCTCATTTTTATTCCTCCTCTTTGAGACAAGTCTTATGAGACTCTACAAACCTATATTTTATCACGGTTCTTATTTTGTATCAATAGAGTCTACTCTATTGATATAATATTAAAAATACAATTAAAGGAGTTACAATATGTCATTAAGAGGAAAAGAGTTATTTTCTCAAGAGCAAAGAGAAATGTTCATGAAAATACCTGAAGATGAATTATCTTTAGCAAGATATTACACATTTTCAAAATATGATTTAGAAATTATTCAAAGACATAGAAGAGATGAAAATAAAATAGGATTTGCTTTGCAATTAGCAGTATTGAGATATCCCGGTTGGCCATATAGCTACATTAAGTCTATTCCAAAGATAGTAATAAGTTATATTGCAAAACAAATAGGGACTGGAATAGTACCTGCTAGAAGATACCCACAAAGAGATAATACTCTTTGGCAACATATGAAAGAGATTAAAGAGGAATATGGTTTTATTTCTTTTGGTGAAGTTGAACACAAAAAAGTATTTAACTATATCTACAAATTAAGTTTAGAAAATGAAGATACCTTATATCTTTTTGATGAGTGTTTGAATTTTTTTAGAAAAAATAAAATTATACTTCCTGGTATAACTACTATTGAGAACCTAATATGGGAAGCTAAAAACGAAGCAGAAAAAATACTTTTTGATACTTTAAATAATTCTCTTTCAGAAGAGCAAAAAGAAAAGTTAAATTCCACTCTATTAGTTCAGCCAAATATAGAAGAACGAAGTAGAACAACCCTTGGTTGGTTAAAAACTCCAACAGGCTTTCCATCTCCAGAAACTTTTTTAAAGTTGGCTGATAAAATCGAGTATATAAAAGATTTACATCTTGATATTTCTTTAGTTCAACATTTTCATTCAAATAGATTGTTACAACTTTATAAAATAACTACAAGATATGAAATAACTACTATTGAGAACCTAATATGGGAAGCTAAAAACGAAGCAGAAAA
>NZ_JRJZ01000183.1:0-930 GCF_000800875.1 Cetobacterium sp. ZWU0022 | reverse complement strand
ATAACTACTATTGAGAACCTAATATGGGAAGCTAAAAACGAAGCAGAAAAAATACTTTTTGATACTTTAAATAATTCTCTTTCAGAAGAGCAAAAAGAAAAGTTAAATTCTACTCTATTAGTTCAGCCTAATATAGAGGAGCGAAGCAGAACAACCCTTGGTTGGTTAAAAACTCCAACTGGCTTTCCTTCTCCAGAAACTTTTTTAAAGTTGGCTGATAAAATCGAGTATATAAAAGATTTACATCTTGATATTTCTTTAGTTCAACATTTTCACTCAAATAGATTATTACAACTCTATAGAATGGCTATGAGATATGAACCTTATGCTTTTAGAGATTTCAAAGAAAATAAAAGATATGCACTATTAACAATTCTTTTAATAAATCTTTCTAAAGACCTGATAGATAAGGCTTTTGAAGTTCATGATAGACAAATGTTAACACTGATTTCAAAAGGAAGAAAAGCTCAAGAAGAGATACAAAAAAATAATGGGAAAAAGTTAAATGAAAAAATAGTTCAATTTGCAAGTATAGGAAAATCTTTAATTAAAGCCAAAGAGGAAGGGATAGATCCGTTTAAAGCTCTTGAAACTATTGTTAATTGGGAAAATTTTGTTTTATCTGTAAATGAAGCTGAGAAATTAGCAAGGCCAGTAGATTATGATTATTTAGATTTATTAGAAAAAAGATTTTATTTTTTAAGAAGATATACTCCAAAATTTTTACATCTATTAGAATTTAAATCTACAAAAGCTAATGAATCTTTAATTGAAGGAATTGATATACTTAAAGATATTAACGAGAGTGGGAAAAGGAAAATTCCTGAAGATGCTCCAATAGATTTTATCTCTAAAAGATGGAGTAAATATGTATTTGAAAAAGATAACAGTATCAATAGACATTACTACGAAATGGCCGTTCTCTCTGAA
>NZ_JRJZ01000079.1:0-674 GCF_000800875.1 Cetobacterium sp. ZWU0022 | reverse complement strand
AAGATAACAGTATCAATAGACATTACTACGAAATGGCCGTTCTCTCTGAACTTAGAGAACATATTAGAGCTGGAGATATATCTATTTCTGTACATAAGCTAATGAATCTTTAATTGAAGGAATTGACATACTTAAAGATATTAACGAGAGTGGAAAAAGGAAAATTCCCGAAGATGCTCCAATAGATTTTATCTCTAAAAGATGGAGTAAATATGTATTTGAAAAAGATAACAGTATCAATAGACATTACTACGAAATGGCCGTTCTCTCTGAACTTAGAGAACATATTAGAGCTGGAGATATATCTATTTCTGGAAGTAGACAGTATATGGATTTTGAAGAGTATCTATTTTCAAAAGATGAATGGCAAGAATCTAAAATTTTTTCTAGATTAGCTGTGAGCTTAGAATTGGAAGATTATTTTACCGAGAGAAAATTAAGCATGGATAAAAGGCTGAGATGGTTTTCTAAAAATATTAATCAAATAAAAGGAATCTCTATTGAAAATGGAAAAATTTCAATTTCAAGATTGGAAAAAAATATTCCTCTAGAAGCAGAACAACTGAGTTCAAAATTATATAAACTTATACCCAGAATTAATTTAACAAATCAAATAAAAGAAATCTCTATTGAAAATGGAAAAATTTCAATTTCAAGATTGGAAAAAAATATTC
>NZ_JRJZ01000142.1:0-347 GCF_000800875.1 Cetobacterium sp. ZWU0022 | reverse complement strand
CTCTATTGAAAATGGAAAAATTTCAATTTCAAGATTGGAAAAAAATATTCCTCTAGAAGCAGAACAACTGAGTTCAAAATTATATAAACTTATACCCAGAATTAATTTAACAGATCTTTTAATAGATGTTGTAAATATAACAGGATTCCATGAAGAGTTTATTCATGCATCAACGAATAAAAAGCCAGATAACAGTGAAAAAATAACTCTAATAGCAGCTTTAATAGGAATGGGAACAAATATAGGTCTTACAAAAATGGCAGATGCTGCTTCAGGGATATCGTATAAGCAAATGGCATATATTTCACAGTGGAGAATGCATGAAGATGCTTTAAATAGAGCTCAAG
>NZ_JRJZ01000185.1:0-1326 GCF_000800875.1 Cetobacterium sp. ZWU0022 | reverse complement strand
ATAACTATTATACCTCAAAGGATTGGAGTAGTTTCAATAAATTTTAAGTTAACAGAAACACAGAGTACACTGGGGGAAAATATTTAGGAAGAGATATAATTACAAATCTCGACGTAACTGATTTGGAAGTAGGGAAAACTCATGAGTTCTTTTTCCAAGGAACAGAAAATAGTTTAGGTAGTCCTTGGTATATTCCAGTTACTGTTATAAAAGGAGAAAAAACAGGAGGAAAATTTTTAGTAAACTCTGGAGTTCATGGAAATGAGTTGAATCCTATTTTAGCAACATATAAAGTGAAAGAAAAATTAAATCCTAAGAATGTTAAGGGAACAGTTACTATAGTTCATGGGATGAACATTCCTGGACTGTTAAATAATACTAGAGGATACAAGTTTGGAGGGAATTCAGAGAATACATCAGACTTGAATAGACAGATGGATTCTGGAAAGATAACTACTGTTGATCAAAAATACTCTACATTAATATGGCAAAATTTACTATCTAAAAATGCGGATAAGGTGATTGATCTACATACAAGTGGAAAAGGAAGCCAGTTTCCATTATTCGTGTATGCAGATTTTAGAAATTTAGATATAAAGAAGATGGCTGAGTTAACAGGTTCTGATATCGTAAAAATGGATAATGGTGAAAAGGGATCGGTAGAAACATCTTTTGTTGAATTAGGAGTTCCAAGTATAACTTTTGAATTAGGGTCTTCAGAAACTCAAGAAGCAGAAATAGTAGCTAGAGCAACAGATGGAGTACTAAATAACCTTATTTATTGGAATTATTTAGATGCTAAAGAGATAAAATCAAAAGTAGAAACATTCTATGGAAATACTTGGAGTCGTATTCGTGCTGAGAAAGGTGGGTTTGTTGAAGCAAAAGTAAAAGTGATGGATAAGGTAAACAAAGATGATGTTTTATTTGTTCAATATGATGCATTTGGAAATGTGGTAAAGGAGTATAAATCACCAAATACAGGTATAGTGGCTAGTGTGAAAGATTATCCTTATAGCGAACCAGGGGATTCTTTAGGAAGAGTTATTGAGTATGACAAAAATGATAAAGATCAACTTTTAAAATAAAGTTTGAGAAAGAGCTTCTATAGCTCTTTTTCTTTTGTAAAAAAATTGAAATATGAAGCTATTACACAAAAAATACACATAACAAAAATAGAATATTTTGGGATAAAAAACTCTAAACTTGAATAGGGTTTAAAATAAATTATTTGGAGGAAGTTGATGAAAAAAATATTAGGGCTATTGGTATTACTTTCGACAGCAGCCTTTTCTAGAGAGTTAACGTTAGAGAGTGCAATCGATT
>NZ_JRJZ01000024.1:0-32380 GCF_000800875.1 Cetobacterium sp. ZWU0022 | reverse complement strand
CACGGTGTGGAGCAGGGGAAAAGGTGGAGATAACTTCAAAGCCTTACCTATTGCTATAAATGTGCATAGAGTTTAGTAAAGAGGAGATAGAAAATTCCACTGGAGTCACTTTTGATTCTGGTGGAGAAAGTAAAACATATGAAATGGCACAACTTATAATTATAACTGATAGATATGAAAATAGAGGTTCTCAAGATTTAGAGTTTAAACCAAATAACATGCTTTCTTGTTTATATACAAAGTTGAAATATGGTGATTATAATGTCCAATCTTAGCAGTAGATTAAAAAATAGAATAAGTATTTATAAAAAAGAACATGTAAATGGAAAACTCGGAAAAACTTATGAAGATATTCTTGTAAAAAAAGTTTGGGCTGAGATTAAGTTTCAAAGTGGAAATATAGTAAATGGAGAGGGAGAAACAGAAGCTAATAATACAAGGTTTAAAATAAGGATTAGAAAAACTCAGATTAAATCAGATTATCATATTGTATATAAAGGGCTAGTTTATGAAATAGAATATATTTATCCAGATTTTAAGAAGAATAGTTTTATGGATATAATGGCAAAGCTAAGAACGGAGTGATAGCATGAGCTTAGATCAATTATCTAAAGATTTATTAAAGTTGGTCAATGGAATTAAAGATGGAAAAGAAACGAAAAAGTTTTTAAAAAAAGAAGGTGTAAAATTAAAAAATAAAACAATTTCTGTTGCAAAGAGTAGAGTTAAAAAGAAAACTGGAAATTATATAAAAGGTATAAAATCAGGGAAAGTTTATGAGTATCAAGGAGTATATGCATGTAGAACGTATTCTACAGCTCCTCATGCTCATTTAATAGAGTATGGACATATAAAGAAAGATAGAACAGGGAAAGAACATGGATTTCAAAGAGGTTACCATGTATTTACAACTGCAAAGAAAGATTTTGAGGATGAGTTTGAGAGTGATACAGAAAATTTTTTAGATAATCTTTTAATAAATAACGGATTTAAGTAGGTGAAGAGTGACAGAGTTTATTGATATTCAAGCTTCAATTGTAGAAAAATTAAGAGAGTATGCACCAGATATAGATACAATTAGCTCAGATATAGAGGAAGGATTTAAAAGGCCATGTTTTTATATAGATATGCTAGATACTGATATCAACGATTTAGGAAATAATTTTCAAGAGATAGAGATTGAATTTGATGTTTTATATTTTCCAGAGCATCAAAAGAAAAATCAAGAAGAGTTATTAAAAATGAGAGATATTTTAACAAAAGCATTCGTAAGAAATAAAAGTATTAAAATAGCTGATGATTTAATAACTGAAGCTGAGAATGTTAAGTTATTTGAAGTGGATAAGATTTTACATTGTACATTTAATGTATTTATAGCAGAAGAATATGAGAAAGAGTATGAAGAAAACATGGAAGAGTTGAAATTTAAGGAGGAGATTAATGGCAACAAATAATGGACTGCCAAAGTTGAGTATAGAGTTTAAAGGATTGGGAGTTTCAGCAATAGCTAGAGGAGAAAAAGGTTATGCTGTTTTAATAGTAGAGGATGATACACCTGGAATCCAAAAGCAAAAATACACAACAATAAGTGATTTTGGAAGTGATGAACAAAAGAAATTTGATCCAGAGAATGTTCTTTTTATAAAAGATGCACTGGAGGGAGCTCCATTAGCTCTTTATGTTTTTAAATTAGGAACCGATGGAACTCTTGCTGATTTATTAAATAAAATAAAAGGAATAATTCCAAGAAATTCTTGGATTACAGTACAAACATCAATTAGTGAAAATCAAAATGATTTAGTAACTTTTGTGAAAGGAGAGAACAAAAATAATAAAAAAAGATATAAGGCTATGGCATATAAAGTTACTACTGCTGACTCTATGCATGTTGTTAATCAAACTAATGAAGAAGTAGAATTTAATGATGATAGAGGAATAAAAAGTGGAGAATACGCATTATCGTATTTACTTGGATTCTATGCAGGTTTATCTATGATGATGTCAGGAATAGCTAAACCGTTGAAGTTTAAAAGTGTAAAAGAACCAGAAAACCTTGAAGAAGCTATTTCAAACGGAGAACATGTACTATTTAACGATGAGGGCGAAGTGAGAGTAGCTAGAGCGGTAAATTCACTTGTAACAACTGGAGAGGGCGTTACAGAGGAAATGACACATATAAATACAGTAGAAAAAATGGATTTAATATTTTGTGATATATATAAAGCTTGGAATAATAGTTATAAAGGGAAATATCCAAATATTTTAGATAATCAAATGCTGTTAATATCATCAATAAATGGATACTTTAAATCTTTAGCTAAAGATAAAATATTAGATCCTAATTTTGATAATAAATCGATGATAGATATAGAAGAGCAAAGATTAGCAAACTATTCAAAATGGGGAGAAGAAACAGTTAACTCTTGGGATGATTCGTATGCTATGAAAATGACTGTAGGAACAAAAGTATTTTTAAAAGGAAATATAAAGATAACAGGAATTATGGAAGATTTCTTCTTCGATATATTCATGTAGGGAGGAGAATAAGTGGCAAATCCTAGAAAGAATGATTATTTTAATGGAAATAAAGGGAAGCTTTGGGTTAATGGAGAGGAAGTAGTGACAGTAACAAAATCTAAAGCTGTAAGAAAGAATAAGTATGAAGAGATTCCAGCTCCAACAGGTGATGGAACGGTAAGAGTTAAAGTTGGAGAAACTATTGAGTTCTCAGGAACATTTAAATTTTTAGGTTCAGAAAATTTAGATGCTTTTAATGAAAGTGAAGACATATCTTTAATTTTAGCAAATACGAATATTTCAGGAAAAATAACGAAAAGATTAAAGTTAGATGGAGTAACATTTGATGAAGAGGTTCTAATAGATTTTGAAAAGAATAAAGTTGCAGAGATAGAACTTAGTGGCCAAGCAGAAACAATGGAATGGTTACAAGAAAAATAAAATAGAAAAGGCTCCTCATTTAGTAGGAGCTTTTCTTTAAAGGAGAGGGATATGGAAAATAAACAACCTATAACATTACAAGAATTTTTAGATAAAGTTGAAGAGAATGAAAGTAAAAAAGTAAAAATAACACATATTGAAGTAGATGGGTTTGGATTAGTTGAATTTGTAAGACCTCGTGAAGGTGTCTTGTTAGATTATTTAAACGATATGATAAAAGCTATAGATATGACAAAAGAAAAAACGTTTGAAGAGAATGAAGAAGATGAAGTGGATTTCGGAACTTCCGAAATTGAAGAGGTAAAAGAAAATAAAACTAGATTGAAGATAGAAAAAGAAAATTCAAAAGTTGATATGAAATTATTGGTTAAAGCTTCTGAAAAACTAGTTTACTTATGTTGTCCAACTATGCAAGCCAAAGAAGTAAGAAGTAGATTTAAATCAATTTCACCATATGAGATACCTACACAAATATTGGGGGTTAATGGAGTTAATAGTTTAGCACAAAAATTGAGTAATGTATTTGATGGAATTAAGATTCAAGAAAAGGTAAATAAAACAATAAAAAACTAATAGGAGGTAGTAAGGAGTATGGTGAGTTATTTTGGATATCTTACTACCTACAGAAAGGCCATAGGTTAGACTATTTATTAAACCTTGATTATGAAGAACAGGTATTTTTTAAACAAAGTATGGAAAAAATGAATGAGGAACAAGTTTTCTATGATTATAAAAAAATGGAGGACTTTTTAAACGCTTTAGGAGGTGAGAAAAATAGGGGATAGAGTTATTAATACCATACTAACTTTAAGAGATAGTATCTCAGGACCGTTAAAAGCTGTTTCAAAAGCAACAGAACTAGCAAACAGCCACTTAGAAGGAGCTAAAGAACTAGTTAAAAAGTATGAAGGAACAATAGCTAACGCAAATCAACATATAGATTCAGCAAAAGCAAGAATAGCAAATTTATCTAAAGAGTATTCTAGTAATTCTAAACAAATAGAAAAGTTAAAATCAGAAACAGAAAAATATGAAAAATCTATTGCAGGAGCAAAAGATAAAGCACAAGAGTATGGAAAAGGCTTAGAAAATACAAAATTAAAATTGAAACAGCTTCAGTCAGCACAAGAAGCAACAAACAAAGCTTTAGAGGAAGCAAATAAAACTGGGAATAAATCAACTTTAAAAAAGTTAGAAAAAGAATATTCTCAAATTTCTAAAGAGATAGAGAAAGCTAAATCAGAAGTTGAGAAATATACTAAAAGCTCAAAAGTAACAGAGGAACAGATACAAAGCTATAATAAAAGATTGGAAGTAGCTAAAAGTCAGCTTCATAGTTTAGAGAAAGCACAAGAGTCAAATACCAAAGCTGTTGAAACTGCAAGAAAAGTTATAGTAGATTACGAAAAGGTTATTACTCAAAATAATGGTCCACTAAATACAGCTCGAGCTAAAATGAGAGAATATGGAAAATCATTTGCTGAAATTAGTAAAAGAGCAGAAGAGGGAAAGAAAAAGATTTTAGAGTGGGGAAAAGCTTTTGTTGAAACAGGAGATAAAATTGTAAAAAGAGCAATACAAGCAACAGGAGCAGTGGCAACTTTAGTAGGTGGATTTGCTGTTAAAGAAGGGTTTGGAGAGGCCATGAACATGGAAGGTTATAAAATGCAACTTGAAACAGCAACGAAATCTACACAAAAAGCAGGACAGTTAATGTCGAATGCAATAAAGTTTGCAAACAGTACTCCTTTTGAAACAGGAGAAGTTGTAGAGTCTACAGCTAAGATGGAAGCTTATGGAATCTCTTCTAAAAGATGGTTGAAAGATGTAGCAGATATGGCTGGAGCAACCAATAAATCAATTGATCAAGCAACTGAAGCTATGGCAGATGGTGTTATGGGTGAGTTTGAAAGATTAAAAGAATTTGGAATAAAAAAGGAGCAGTTGATAGAAGCAGCAGCTTTAAAGTATGGAAAAAATATTGTTTTTAATAAAAGAGGGCAAGTAAAAGATGAGGCAAAACTTCAGGATATTTTACAGTCTGAAATGCAAAAAAAGTTTGCTGGAGGAGCCGAGAAACAAGCTAAAACTTTAAAAGGACTATGGTCAACAGTAACAGGAGTTACAAAATCCTCTTTAGCTAAAGTAGTAGGAATGACTGAAGAGGGAACAATTAAGCAAGGTAGCCTTTATATGAAGTTAAAAGAGCAAGTTGAAAGAGTTGTAGGAGTTTTAAATAAATGGCAAGAGGATGGAACAATAGATAAAATAGCTGAAAGAGTAACAAAAGCGGTCGAAAGTATGATTATATTTTTTTCAGAATTATTTAATTTTATAAAAAAATATAGAGCAATAATTGAAACAGTTTTAGTTTTTGTCTCAACTTTGTATTTAGTTACAAAAGCAATAGCAATATTAAAAGTGGCGTTAACAACCTTATCTGTTGTTTTAGGAGTGTTAAATGGAACAATAGCTTTATCTCCAATAGGATTAATAACGTTAGCAATAGCTGGATTAGTTGCGATTTGTTATTTACTTTGGAACCATTTAGATGCAGTTATAAATATGTTTAAAGGTATATTTAGTTGGATAAAAAAAACTTCAGATTATTTAGTCCCTTTAAGTTTTGCGTTTGCTATATTGGTTGGACCGATAGGTTGGGTAATAACAATTGTTTTAGTTTTAATTCAGCACTTTGATAAATTGAAAAAAATAGTACTATCAATACCTGGAATGTTAAGAGAACTAAAAAAATGGGTGTTAGATAGTTATGAGACTTTTTTAAAGTGGATCACTGGATTGAAAGAAACTTTTTTATCTTTAGATGAAGTTAAAAATGCAATTAATTTTGTGAAAATAGCAGGTCAAACATTGATAGAATGGATAAGTTTTATAATATCGAGTTTTCAAAATTTTTATAGTTGGATAAAAACAATACTAGATGGTATAGGTGATTTTGCATTTTTACTAGGAGGTCCAATAGCTCCATTATTAGCATTGATTCAACATTTTGACAAACTAAAAGAAGCAGGAGAGAAAGCTTTTAATATTATAAATAAGGTATTTGGTTCTAAAAACAAAGATACAGATATTTCTATATCAGAGAATAAGAATATTAAGAGTAAGTTAGAAGCTGTTGAAAGTTTGAAATTAGAGACTCCTAGTGGAGTGGGAGGAATGAATTTTCCAGAATTAAAAGAGATATCAAAGTCAGAACCTAATTTTGGTCAAGATAAAAAATATAGTCAATCTAAAGATGCAGGTAAAACTAATTCAACAGAAACTAAAATAAATGTAGTTATAAAAGGTGATGTTTATGGATTCAATGATTTTAAAGAAAAGGTTGCAGAGGCGGTTATAAAAATAGCAAATCCTAATATGTCAAATATGGTGAGGTAAAAATGATTTCTAATGTAGTTAATTACATATTAAAGGGAATGGAAATATATTTTTCTGTAGATAATAATAAAGAGATATTTAGACTTCCATATGTCCCTCCAGATGTTGAATTTGAATCACCACTAGATTTTGAAGTCTTTGAAACCACAAGTGGAAAGCTTTTAACTTTAATTGGAGAAACAGGACTAAAAACTTTAACAATAGATAGCTTTTTTCCTTCTAAATTTTATGGTTGGTTAGGAAATATAACTTTAGCACCATTGTGCATAGATTTTTTTGAAAAAAACAGAAATAAAAAATTAAGGATAGTTATAGTCAGCTTATCGATAAGAGAAAATATGGAATGCATAATCACAGATTTTAAATATAGTAAAAAGCACAATGGAGACATAAAATATAGTATTTCTATTCAAGAATATATAGACCCTAATAAGATTGGAGGAAGTGGTGCATAAATTAAAATTGATTCAAGGAGAAAAAGTTACAGATATAACAAATATGGCTGGTGGTATAAGTTTTACTACCAGCATAGATACATTAGGAGCATCTTTTGAATTTAATATGCCTAGAAGCTTTAAAGATTTAAGTTATGCTCTAACTGAAACAATAAAAACAGGAGATATTATTAAATTTCAAAATGAAAAAACTTTATTTACAGGAGTAATTATAGATATAGATACTCTTAAATTTTCAAAAGAAATAAAATGTTTTGATTTTTATTTTTACTTAAATAAAAATAAGATTATAAAGCAGTTTAATAATTTGAATGCATCAGCTTGTATAGAAAATTTATTGAAAAGCATAGGAGCGAAAGTAGGAAGTATAACAAGTATAGCTACTTCGATTGATAAAATATATAAAAATAATACTGTAGCAGAAATAATAGATGATATTCTAAAAATTGTAAATGAAGAGACAGGTAAAAAATACCTTTTAGAGATTGAAGATACAACATTTAGTTTGGTTTCATATAAAAAGATAAAAGTTCAAGTGACTAAAAATATTTTTGGAATGCCAACTTTAACAGAGAGTATGGCAGATATGAAAAACATTGTATTGGTAGTTTCTAATGATTCAGAAGATGAAAGTATTTATGCAAAGGCTGAAGATAAAGAAAGTATAAAAAAATATGGAATGCTTCAAGAGATAATAGAAGTTGATCCTGATAAAGATGATATTTCAAAAGTTAGAAATATAGCAAATACAAAATTAAAAGAATTGAATAGAGTTTTAACAACTTCAAGTTTGAGTGTTTTAGGAAATGATGAATTAAAAGCTGGAAGGCTTTTAGATGTTGAGATTAAAGAGTTTGCAATAAAAGAGGAGTTTTTAATAAAAAGTTGTACTCATACATTTCCTAAAGGGAATCACATTTGTAGTTTAGAGCTGGAGGTGGATTGATGAATTATCAATTGATGTTAGCTAAAATGTTTAAAGTAAATGAAAATAAAGAGATTGAATTTGAAGCTTGTATTGGAAAAGTTATTAAAGCTCCTCCAGAGACAACCATAAGTATTTGGGATGGACAAGTTTTTCTGTATCCACATCAATTATATATGAATGATAGATTGTATGATGACTATATAAGAAAATTTGATATAGATGGAGAGATAACAGAAATAACTATACAAACGACATCGAGTAATATAGATGCAGGACCAGGTCCTCATAAGCATAATCATGGAACAATAGAGGGAAAAGGAAAGTATAAGGCTATAGGAACAATTATAAATACGGATACACTTATAGTTGGGGATTATGTGAAGGTAGTTCCAACAGAAAAAGGGCAGAAGTGGTTTATTGATTCCAAGTATAGGAAGGTGAAAGAATGAGTATTTTTCCTATATTTAATGAAGTTTTAGATGTTAAAGAAAAGAGTCAGAAAAATGGGAGGAAAGAGATCTTATTTGATTTTAAAGCTAAAAAGGTTGTTATCGTTGATGGAAAAACAAAAGAAGCAACTGAAGTTGAGCAAGTTCGTCAATGGATTCAACTTTTGATATTAACCCAAGTAGATAAATATAAAGTTTATGAAGACACAGAGTTTGGTATGACTGATTTATATAATTTAAGAGGTCATAATATATTTAATACACCATTTGGAGTAATGGAGTTAGAGCGTGAAATTAAAGAGAAAATTATGAATAAAAAAGAAGTTCAAGAAGTGATAGATATAGCTTCAAGAGTTGAATTTAATAGCTTAAATATAGAAGTTACAGTGAAGTTAAAAAGTGGTGAAACTTTAACAAGTGAGGTGAGTATAGAGTGATAGAATACAAAGTTCCTACAATAGATGAAATAGAAGAAGAGATGTTAAATAATATATCGGATGATTATGTAAAAGATATTGGAACTTTTACAAGAGATATGATAAGAACATACGCTATAGAGTCACATAAATTTGAAAAGAAATTAGAAGAGTATTATAAAAAGTTAGATATTTATAATTTAATTGGAAATGAACTTACCAAATTTGTTGAACAAAGAAAAGGCCTTCATAGAAAAAGTGCAAATCCAGCTAAAGGAGTTTTGACAGTTGAAGGAACAGGGGTTATTAAAATTGGAGATGTATTTGAAACAGCATCAGGAAATAGGTATAAAGCAATTGAAGAGGTAGTTATAAATAAAGTAGGGGCTGTCAATATAGAAGCGATTGAACCAGGAAGTACTGGAAATGTTGGAGCTAATTCAATTGTTTTTATTCCAGTAACAATTCAAGGAATTTCAAAAGTTACAAATAAAGCTCAACTAATAGATGGGTATGATGAAGAAACTGATGATTCATTAAGAGAAAGATACTTAATTGAAATTCAAAAGCCTGCAACGAGTGGGAATGTTTATCATTATATGCAATGGGGAAGAGAAGTTGTAGGTGTTGGAGATGTAAGAGTGTTTCCTTTATGGAATGGGAACAATACTGTTCAAATAGTAATAATAGATGATAATAAAGTAATAGCAAATCAAGAGCTAATAAATAGAGTACAAGAATATATAGACCCAAAAGGTGCGAATAATAGCACTTGGGGAACAGGTTCTGGAGCAGCTCCAATAGGAGCTTATTGTACAGTTAGTACAGCGATAGCTAAAACTATCAATATAGATTGTGAATTAGTTTTAGAAAAGGGGTATGAACTAGATTCGATAAAACCTTTAATTGAAGATGAATTAAAGAGATATTTGAAAAGCATTGCATTTAAAAAGAATAGCGTATCCTATGCACTTTTATCAAGTTGGATATTAAATATTGATGGAGTTCAAGAGTGGACAACTTTTACTATAAATGGTAATCAAGAAAATATAAAAATAGAAGAAAAAGAAGTGGCAGTATTAGGGAGTGTGAACTTAAGTGTCTCATAAAGTCCAAATAATAAGTAATTTACATAAAGTATTTAGAAGTGATTCTTATATAAATAATTTATTGGGAGTAGCTGGAGAGAGATTAGATAATTACGAGAAAAAAGCTGAAGGATTAGAGAAGGAATTCTGGTTTGATAGTATGTCAGCCTTAGGTATAGCTATTTTAGAAGATCAACTTGCATATAATACTATGAGTAATACTTTAGAAGGTAAAAGAGAAGAGTTAGAAGGAAGATGGAAAACTTCAGGCAAGTGTGATTTGAAACTGCTTCAAACAATAGCCAATTCATGGAGAAACGGTGAAGTGGCAGTATTGTTTACAAATGCGTGTATAAAAGTAACGTTTATATCTATAATTGGTATTCCAAGAGATGTAGAGGTATTAAAATCAGCAATAAATGAAGCTAAGCCAGCACATTTACCAATTGAATATACTTTTAGATATAGAACTTGGGGTAATTTATTAGAAAATAATTGGAGATACTACAAACAGTTTACTTGGGGACAAGTACTGAGAAGGGAAGGGATTTAAAATAGATAAGGAAAGAGTAGAATTTATAGATGTTGAGTATCCAGACTACGATGCGACAGCCGATATTGAAGTTATAAATGGGAATATTAGAAAATTAGTTGAAAATGCAAAGGAGCAAGATGTTCAAATAAAATCTAAAGAACCTATTATTAATAAAAAAACAGGATTTAATTTAGATAAGACCGATACAGTAGAAAATACAACGGTAAAGTTATTTACAGCTAAAGGAGCGTTAGATTTAAAGAATTGGGTAGTAGAAAATTATACAACACTTATGAATAATATTAGAGACACTTTAACTAATATGATAAATTTAAAATTACCTCATGGGGGGTATAGTGGAACAGGTTTAGACTTACAGAATAATAAAGTTGATAAATCTATAACTATAACTGCGGGTAAAGGTCTTACAGGTGGTGGGAATCTATCAGCTAATAGAACTATTAATATCTCAAATGCTGATGGCTCTTTAGTTATTGGTGATGATGATATAAAAGTTAATATATATGATGGTGTTGACTCTACATCAACTAACCAAGCAGCCAGTCCTGCTTCGGTAAAAAAAGCATATGAATTAGCTAATACAATGATACCTAAAAATTCACTCAATATAAATACTTCAGTGGATTTAAATGATTTTGAAACGAGTGGATTTTATAATGTTTATACAAATGGTACAACTGTAAAACTCATAAATGCACCAATTGGATTTACGTATGGAACTTTAATAGTAATAGGTCGAGGAAAATCCAGCCTCTCTTTTGTTACACAGATTTTAACAGAAAAGTCTAGTGGATGTACTTATATTAGAACTAGAAATGATGGTAGTTTTGCTTGGTTACCTTGGAATGCAATTTATGGAGTGATGAATAAACCTACTAAATTTGATGTAGGACTAGAAAATGTTGATAACACTCAAGATTCAACTAAAAGTGTTAGAAGTGCTGCAAGATTGACAACTGAAAGAAAAATAACTATTGGGAAAAAAATAAATATATTTGATGGTACTTCTGATATAGCTTATACTTTGGCTGATGTGGGTGCTCTTTCAAAAGATGGTGATAGATTAAATGGAGAATTAGGAACGGTTTTAAATAATGCAATATATGGTATTAATCAAATGTCAAATGCCCAAGAAGGAACTACTACAAATTTATTAAGAAGATTTCGAAATTGGTATAATTCAACAATATATCATGAGGTTGTTGATTCAAATGGATGGAAGATGTTTACAGGAGTAGATCCTACATACCCTTTATTTGAAATGTCTGCTGACATGAATAGGGGACTTAGAATTTATAATGGTTATAAGGTATTTCATGAAGGATATAGACCAACACCTGAAATGATAAATGCACCTGCTCTAAAGAATACACTCATTAGTGAAGATTGGAATACAGTAAAAGCACCTGGCTATTATAAGGTTCAAAATAATACAGGATTAAACAAACCACCAGGGTACGCATATGGAATATTAGAAGTTATTCGAGGACTAGACAACTCTGAAGATAGAAGTGTTCAAATATTCTATCCACATAAAACAGATGAAGGCCCTAAGATAAGAATGCACAATGGTAGCACTTGGAATGCTTGGACAGAAATATATACGAGTGGTAAAAAGCCAACTTATTCTGATGTTGGTGCTATTGGAGGGTTAAGATTAGGAACTGTAATTTCAAGGCAAGTATGGAACTCAAGCCAGTCAGCTACAGAGGATAAAGGGTACGTCACTACAGCAGTTAGAAATACTAATGCAGACAATTATCCAGATAATGAATATAGAAGACCACTTCAGGCATTAGTAAATGGTTCTTGGGTTACGGTAGCGACAGTATAAGGGAGAATTTAAATGATAGTAAAAAAATTTTTAAATTTTATAAATAAAATTCAAGAAATAGATGGTCATAAAGTCGTATTTTCAACAAGTGATAATGGAGTAATATGGCATGAATTTTCTAATTTAAGTCCTGATGAAGGGTTTTATTTTATGATGTTAAATAATCAAATTATTTCTAAGACAGAAAATCCAAGTTTAATTTGTCCTTTAGAAAATTCGTCAATCTTCTCTATGAATAAAGATTCTTTTGATATAGGAAATTATGTTTATTATGATAGTATAAATAATGTTTTAATAAATATAGAACCACCTCCAACATCACTACATGTAAAGTATAATGGAAGTAAGTGGGAAATTGTAGCTACATTAGAAGAACAAATAAAATATTACGAAAATAAAGTAATTGAAAAAACAAAAGAGCTAGAAAGTTTAAGATTAGCTGGATTTGAAGGAACGTTAAAGTTTTTCAATCTAGAAATAGAAATAGTAGAATTAAGAAAAAAATATTTAGACGCTAATCATGAATTAGCTTTACAAATTGATAATAAATTGAGAGGAGCGTAAGATGGAATTTATCCAGAATCATATAGAATTAGTTTACTTACTAATTGGAGCAATAGCTGGAGTTTTATTACCTAAAGCAAAAACAAATTTATTTGGGCAAAAGTTAGGACAGAAAATACCTAAAAAACTGGCTGTAATTATAGCAGACCAAATAGATTCGTTTGAGAAAGGATTAAGACAACAAGATGTTAATGGAGATAGTTCGCTTGTGTCTAATGAGCAATTATTAAAAGGAACTGAAGAGTTAAAAATAAAATTGGGTTTAGACCAAAAATAAGCTGGAGGTGGGGAAACATAAAAATAGATCCATTTAATTATAAAATTAAAATGATAGAGTTAAAAGTATTTAGAAAAGCAAATTCAATAAAGGAGTTGTTTAAAATTTAATGGGGAATATAGAATACATAAAATTAGGATTAACAATAGTAACATCATTAGCTAGCGTTTTAGGATTTTATCATAAATTTATTATGAGTCAGATAGATAAAAAAGTAGATCAAAAAATATATGATAGCGAAGTCTCAAACATGAAACAACAAACAAAATATAATTATATTAATTTAGAAAATAGGATTGTTTTAGTTTCAGATGATGTAAAAGTAATTAAGGAATATCTTCTAAATAATAGAAAATAAATCAAATGGGTGCATTTTGGGTGCAGTCATAAAAAAAACACCTTGAAAACCATTGGTAATCAAGGTGTTTTGTGCTTTAAATTATTATTCCCACTCGATAGTTGCAGGTGGCTTAGAAGAGATATCATAAGTCATTCTGTTGATTCCCTTAACCTCATTTATGATTCTATTAGATACTTTATCTAAGAACTCATATGGTAATCTAGACCAAGTAGCAGTCATAAAGTCGATAGTGTTAGCAGATCTTAAAACAGCAGTGTACTCATAAGTTCTTTCGTCTCCCATAACTCCAACTGATTTAACAGGTAGAAGTACTACGAAAGCTTGGCTTACTTGTCTGTATAAGTCAGCAGCTCTTAACTCTTGGATGAAGATATCGTCAGCTTCTCTTAAGATATCAGCTTTCTCTTTATCAACCTCTCCAAGGATTCTGATTCCAAGTCCTGGACCTGGGAATGGATGTCTGTCGATCATGTGGTCAGGAATTCCTAACTCTCTTCCAACAGCTCTAACCTCATCTTTGAATAACTCTCTTAAAGGTTCTAATAGTTGGAACTTCATATCTTCAGGAAGCCCTCCAACGTTGTGGTGAGATTTAATTGTAGCAGATGGACCTTTTACAGATTGAGACTCGATAACATCTGGGTAGATTGTTCCTTGAGCAAGGAAGTCTACGTCAACTAATTTAGATGCCTCATCGTTGAATACTTCAACGAACTCTTTTCCAATTATTTTTCTCTTAGCTTCTGGATCAGCAACACCAGCAAGTTTGCTTAAGAATCTCTCTTCAGCTTCTACACATTTGATGTTCATGTTGAAGTTCTTTCCGTATATCTCCATAACGTTTTTACCTTCGTTCTTTCTAAGAAGTCCAGTATCAACGAAGATACAGATAAGTTGATCTCCAATAGCTTTATGTATTAATGCTGCGGCAACAGAAGAGTCAACCCCTCCTGAAAGTCCTAGAAGAACTTTCTTGTCTCCAACAGTCTCTTTTATTGATTTTACAGTTTCTTCAATGTAGTTACCCATTGACCAGTTTTTTTCACAGTTAGCAACTCCAAATACGAAGTTCTCTAACATCTTTGTTCCATACTCAGAGTGAGTAACCTCAGCATGGTATTGGATACAGTAGATATTTTTTTCTACGTTAGCAGATGCAGCTATACAAGAATCTGTATGAGCGATTTGCTTAAATCCTTTTGGTAATACAGTAACGTGGTCTCCATGACTCATCCAAACTTGGTTTAAGTTAGGAACATCTTTAAATAGAGGACTCTCTAAGTCATCGATAATAAGCTCAGCTTTTCCGAACTCTTGCTTGTCAGCTCTTTCAACTTGTCCACCAAGTAATTGAGATGTTAATTGCATTCCGTAGCAGATTCCTAATACAGGGATTCCTTGCTCATATAATGCTTTGTCGATCGTTGGTGATCCATCTAAATAAACTGAAGCAGGTCCACCAGAAAGGATGATACCTTTTGGTTCTCTAGCTAAAATATCCTCTAATGGTTCAAAATAAGGAACTACTTCTGCGTAAACTCCCATTTCTCTTACTCTTCTTGCTATTAATTGGTTGTATTGAGAACCAAAGTCAAGAATAATGATGCTATTTTTCTTCATAAAAACCTCCAAAATATAATAAAAAGGGACAATCTCATACTATAAAAAAATAGAAAATAGACTAATCCCTTAAACTTTTTTCCATAGAAACTAATTTACGGTTAGTTGTAGAGACGCTGCACCATATTTGCAACTTATACGAATATTTGTATTTACTTTTGAAACATTCTAGCATGTAATTGCTAAAAATGTCAACTTATAATTAAATATTTTAATCACAAGCGTTAAGTCCTATAACCAATAAAAAATAAAAAATAGTATTAGCTGTAAAAAAATGTTACAATTGTAAAGTTAAATATATTTTGAAAGGATATATAAAAGTTATGAAAAAAAAGATAAAAGAGGTTATTGTTGTTGAAGGTAGAGACGATATCTCAGCAGTAAAAGCAGCAGTAGATGCTGAAATTATACAAACAAATGGGTTTGCTATAAGAAAAAAAGGAAATATTGAAAAGCTAAGAGTAGCTTATGAAAATAAAGGTATTATAGTTTTAACTGATCCAGATTTTGTAGGTGAAGAACTGAGAAAATATATTTTAAAGTTTTTCCCCGCAGCAAAACAAGCATATATAAGCAGAAAAGAAGGCTCTAAAGATGGAGATATCGGTGTTGAAAATGCAACTCCAGAAGCTATTATAAAAGCCCTAGAAAATGCAAAGTGCGAAGTAGCTCAAGATGCAGAAGCAGTTTTCACTATGAACGAACTGATTGATCACAAACTTTCTGGAGCACCTGAATCAAAAGATTTAAGAGCACAACTAGGAGCAGAGTTAAGAATAGGATATTCAAATGCAAAGCAGATGTTATCTAAATTAAATAGATATGGAATAACTATGGATCAGTTTTTAGAAGCTATGGATAGAATACAAAAAACCAAGGATTAATAACCCTTGGTTTTTCTTTTACTTCCTACTATATTAAATTAGAAAGAGATTATTTCAGCAGTAGCTTCGTACCACTCACCCTCTTCATCCTCTCCAAACTCGATAAAGAAGTTCACTTGAACATCTTCTAAAGTAAATCCAACACAGTTTTCCTCAGCAACAGTGAAGAATTCAATTTTTTTGAATTTTATAGCATCTAACTTTTCAGCTAAATCCTCTCTTTGTTCAAAAAGTTCGATGATATCCTCTTTTATGAAGAACTCTCTCTTTTCAAACTCCTCGTTGATTCTATCTATTTTTTTCATTAACTCTTCTGTCATATCTTCCTCCTAAAATTTAAAAATTTTTTTAATTCTTTTTACTATCTTTACTAAAGATAATATAAATTTAATTTTTTTTATTTCAAAGGGAACCTTTTCCAATGCCTTTCTCATTTGAAGGTCAATGTCTTTTTCTGTCATACTCATAAAAAATCTTCTCCTTTAAAAACAACTATATCGTAAAGTATACATCAAAAAAAATATATAGTCTATATTTATATTATATTTTATTTTTTTTTGAAAAGTGTGCTATAATATATAAGATTATAAAAAATTATACGCAGTAACACTTAAGGAGGAAAACAAAACATGAAAAATTGCATATTGATCGGAGTAGCTGGAGGAAGTGGAAGCGGAAAAACAACTATAGCACATAATTTAGCAAAAGCTTTCAAATCAGAAGACGCAGTACTAGTTGAGCAAGATGCTTATTATAGAGAGCTAACAAACTTATCATTAGAAGAAAAAGCAGCAGTTAACTTTGACCACCCGGATTCTATCGAGTTTGATCTTTTAAAAGAGCATTTAACTAAATTAGTAAACGGAGAGGCTATCGACAGACCTATATACGATTTCACAACTCACTCTAGAAAAGAGGGATGTGTAAGATTAGAGCCTTCTAAAATAATAATCGTTGAGGGAATACTTATATTTGCAGTACCAGAAATCAGAGAGCTGTTCGATGTAAAAATATTCGTAGATACAGACGCAGATGAAATGATTTTAAGAAGAATTGAAAGAGATATGACAGAGAGAGGAAGAAGTTTCGAATCTGTAAAAAATCAATACTTAAAAACTGTAAAGCCAATGTACTTAGAGTTCTGTGAGCCGAGTAAGAGATACGCAGATGTGATCATCCCAAGAGGTGGAGAGAACAAAGTTGCAATCGGAATGGTAACAAGTAACTTAAAAAGATTCCTTCAAAAAGGAGTGTTAGGATAAGATTATGAAAAATGTTATCTGTATAGAGGGAGTTGTTGGAGCTGGAAAGACAACCTTAGGAGAACTATTAGCTAAAGAATTATCTATTGAGTTTTTTCAAGAACCGTATATAGATAACCCTTTTTTAGATAAATTCTATTCAAATAAAGAGAGATACTCATTGCTAAGTCAGATGTATTTTTTAAACAAAAGAATAGATATAATAGAAGAAGCTTCTAAATTCAATGGATGTATAATGGATAGAAGTATCTTTGGTGATTTTTTATTTGCAAAGATGCATCTGAAAAATGGTTTCATGAGTGAAGATGAATTCAATTTATATGAATCTTTTTGGAAAAAATTAATATCAGCAAGAGAGAATCCTGTGTTGATAGTTTATTTAGAAACAAGTGTAGATAATGCTATAAGAAAGATAAAAGAGAGAGGTAGAGATTTCGAGATGGGTGTCGAGAAAGAGTATTGGAACTCTCTGAACGAGGAGTATTCGAACTTCTTTAATGAATATAACGACTCAGTTGTTTTAAAAATAAATATAGATAATATGGATATAAGAGATAATGACGAGGATAGAAAGCTATTTTTTGATATGGTTAAATCTAAATTGAGGGAGCTAAGCCTGTAAACTCTCTGAAAATGAGGAATTTACTTTGTTTTTTAATATTTTTGTGTTAAAATTTAGGAAACAAAACAATTATGGAAATACACTTTTGAGGAGATTGAATATGATTTTTTTTAAAGGTATAATAACAGGTATAATATTATCTCTTCCGTTTGGTCCTGTTGGAATCTATTGTATGGAAAAAGCTATGACAGAGGGAGAGAAAAAAGGGTATGTATCGGCACTAGGAATGGTATCAGTAGATGTAATCTATGGAATAATATCTTTTCTTTTTATAAGTAGAGTAGATGATTATATATTAAAATATGAAGCTCCGCTACAAGTGTTGATAAGTGTATTTTTGATATTTGTTGGAAGTAGAAAACTTTTAACTCAACCAGAGATAAAAGAGTCAGAGGATGATAACTACACTTTGGTGCAGGATTATTTCGAGATGTTTTTACTTTCAATATTTAATATATCGTCTCTATTAGTTATTGCAGGAATTTATACTTTATTGGGTGTGATAGACTGCGATATAAAAGAGATGACAGTATTAGAGTTAGGAACTGGAATTGGAATTGGTGGAGCATCAATGTGGTTTGTTACGATGTTTTTAATTCATCATTTTAAAAAGAGAGTGACACGTGACATTTTAATCAAAATCAGTAAATTCTCAGGTCTTATAATTCTAATATTTGGAATTGCAACTATTATATTTGCCTTCTACAAATAATAATAGGAAATAATATTTCTTAAGGATGGTAATTTATGAACTTAGAGTTTAAAAAAGAGAATGAAAAAAAAGTCATAGCAGTGGCTATGAGTGGTGGTGTTGATTCGTCAACAGTTGCTTATCTTCTAAAAAAACAAGGTTATACAATTTTTGGTGTAACAATGAAAACTTGTGGTGAAGAGGATAAAGATGCAAAAAGAATATGTGATGATTTAGGAATCGAACATTATCTTTTAGATGTTACAAAAGAGTTTGGAAAAGAGGTTATTGATTACTTCGTAGATGAGTATAGCTCAGGAAGAACACCTAACCCTTGTATGGTTTGTAACAGAAAAATTAAATTTGGAAAGCTTATAGAGTTTGCAAGAGAAAAGGGAGCAGAGGCTTTAGCAACTGGTCACTATGCAAACATAATTGATGGAACTTTAGCAATCGGTGACGATATGAATAAGGATCAAGTATATTTCCTTTCTCAAATTAAAAAAGAGAATCTAGATTATATAATATTCCCTATCGGAAAGATGGAAAAACCAGCAGTTAGAGAATTAGCAAAAGATCTTGGTGTAAGAGTTTACGCTAAAAGAGATTCGCAAGAGATCTGTTTCGTTGAGGATGGAAAATTAAAAGAGTTCTTAATGGATAAAACTGATGGTAAAATAGGAAGACCTGGTAAAATAGTTGACTTAAATGGAAAAACTTTAGGAAAACATAACGGTTTAGCTTTCTATACAATCGGACAAAGAAAAGGATTAGGAATCGCATCAGCAAACCCACTTTATGTAGTAGCTTTAGATAAAAAGAATAATACTGTAATAGTTGGAGATAATGATGATTTAATGAGAGATAGCCTTATAGCTAATAGTTTAAATCTATTTTTAGTAAATGAAGTTAAAGAGTTAGACGGAATGAACTGTTTTGTAAAAGCTCGTTCAAGAGATAGACTTCATCCTTGTACAGTAAAAGTTATTGATAATGATGTTATCGAAGTGATCTTCACTGAAGATAATATAAGAGCAGTAACTCCAGGACAAGGAGCAGTTTTATATACTGAGGATGGAAAAGTTATAGCGAGTTCTTTCATAATTAAATAAAAACGGCAATAAAATTTGAACCTGTAAAGTAGATTTAGTCTTTTTACAGGTTTTTTTTATATTTTTTGAAAGAATATGCTTGTTAAATAGCTAAAATTAAGATATACTTATATTGCCAAAGTGTTATTTTTTTTAAGAAAGAGAGGTGTTACTATGAGTTTTTTCAATAAATTTAATGATACAGATAAAATAAATCTTTTCTTAGGAGATTTCTTGGTTAGACAAGCTGGTTATCCCACAAGAAGAGAGTTAGCAAAACTGTTAATGAAAGATATGAAAGAAAATATAAAAGGCTATATTAGAGATGAAAACTCTTTATTCCAAGTTAGTCAAGTTTACTTAGATGGCGTTGTTAGCAGTAGAAGTTCATTATTGAGAAAAATCAAAAATTTGTATGAAACAAATAGAGAGACTTCAGAATTACTAAATGTTTTTTCTGAGAGTGATAAAATAAATGCTGTTTTTTCTACAGATTACGATATAGTTTTAGATGATATAAATTCAAGTAAGGTAGTAAAAATATTACCAACAGATGAAAATATATGTACAGCATTAAACGGAGAGATCAAGCATTACAAAGTATTAGGAGATGTAAATAGACATGAAAAATTGTTTGTTTCTATTCAAGATTATAGAAAACTAAATGTTTTAGATTTCTATAAAAATTTCTTTAACAACATAAGAGAGGATATAAAAACATATCCGACGCTAATTTTAGGATTAGATTTAAATAATATAGATTTTATTGATATGTTAGAATCAATATTATCTACGATAGAGAAAAGAGATATTATTTATGCAGTGAGCAACTCAAATGTTTTAAAAACAAAAACAATCGAAAGATTGAATGAGTTAGGAATTAAACTGTTACCTCATAGTGAAGAGGAGTTCTTTAAAGAACTGAAATGTTATCTTTGCTCAGAGGAGTTAGAGGAATCTGAATTACAAGAGGCATATATTGGAAAAAAGCTCTTTCGGTAATTTCAGAAGATTCTGAAGCAGAAACATGTGATGAGATAGTAGAGGTAGAAACAGAAACAGTTTTAGAAACTATAGAGGAAGTTTTAGAAGAGGAACATTCTGAAGTAGTTGAGTTGCCTATAGTATCTGTATCAGATGTTACAAAAAGAGAGCCAGAGGTATTAGAGGTTAAAAATGAAGATTTTAAATTGATGGAGAGTGCTTTAGAGATAAGGTATAGCTCTTTAAAATTGGATAGGTTACCAATTGAATTTTCAACTATAAAGGATATGAAAAATCAAAATCTAATAAAAACTTTTGGGATTACCGATTTAAAAATTGACGAATTACATTTAAAAGAATGTAGCAGTAGAATCGTTGAAATAAATAAGAGGAAATATTTAGAACTAAAGAACAGAGAGTTTAAGTTAGGTTTAGAGATAGACTTAAAAGAGGATGGCTCTTTTAATACGGTTGTAAATAATTACTACTATAAAATATTTAAAAATAATAATGTAAAAAGATTCCTGTTCAATGTGAAGCTTTTAAAAGAGATTTTTGTTGGACATCTTATCGAATTAAAGGGTGAACTATTAACAGGAAAAGTTTCTTTTGAAAATAGAATTGAAGTTATGAAACTAGATCTATTAGAAAAAGAGATTTTAGAGTTAGGAGAGGCTAAAAAAGAGAGATTACTTCAAGAGGAGAATTCATTATACTCACTAGCCCTTTTAAATGTAATAGATAAAACACCAGTACTACAAAGCTGGATAAACTTCAGATGTGACTTGGATAGAGTTGAATTTATCGAAGGAGACAAGATATCTGTTGAAAGAGTTCATATTATTAGAGGAAATGACTTTAATATTAGAGAAAGAATAGTTACTACTTCTCCAATAGAGGCGAGAGAGCTAAAACAAACAGAAGTAGTTGCTTACAGAAAAACTTGTGAAATTTCACTAGAAAAGATACCTAGAAAATAGTAAAGAGGTGTTTATTTTGATGTTAAACAGTAATATAAACAGGGAAGAATTTTTCAAAATATTCTCAATAACTGAAGAGTATTTTGAATCTACAGGTTTAGATTGGGATGAACTTATGAAGATTTATGCTGACTATTTAAAACTGGTTCCTTATTTAGAAAAAGAAGCTGAGCATATAGTTTCTAAGCTAATTGATAGCGTGGGAGTTCACTCAGTGAGAAGAAGAGTTAAAAAAGCGACACACCTTGTAGAAAAGATTATAAGAAAGGGTCGTAAATACGCAGACCGTGGAATAAATGCTGAAAACTATAAAGAGATTATCACTGACCTTATAGGAATACGTGTGCTACATCTATTTAAAGATGACTGGCGTGGAATTCATGGAGAGATTACGAAACTTTGGGATACAAAAGAGACTCCTCAGATTAATATAAGAAGAGGGGACTATAATATTCAAGATTTAAAAAATACTATTCAAGACTTAGATTGTGAGATTATAGTGAGAGATCATGGTTATAGATCTATTCATTATTTGATTGGAGTTCCAGTTACAAAACAAGATGAGGTACTTGTAGAGATACAAGTTAGAACGGTGTTTGAAGAAGCTTGGAGTGAGATAGATCATTTGATGAGATATCCATATGATGTAGATAATCCTATTATAACTGAATATCTTGGAATTTTTAACAGACTTGTTGGAAGTGCCGATGAAATGGGAACGTTTATAAAGAAAATAAAAAAGGAGTTCTCTAACGGAAAAGGTTTAGAGGATAACTTTAGAGAGTTGGATTTAAAATTCAAATAAAGAGAAGAGTTTAGACTCTTCTCTTTTTTCTAAAAAAATTAGAGGTGAGTTATGTGAAAGAGATATTGATAGCATTAAAAGACTACTTAGTTTTTGTAAATATTATATTCGCAATAATCATTATATTTTTTGAAAGAAAGAGACCTGTGTTTACTCTTTTTTGGATAACCATACTACTATTGACATCATATTTTGGATTTATAGTTTATCTTTTTTTTGGCGTTAGTTTTAAAAAGAGAAGAGCTTTGGCAAAATATTATTTAAAAAGTAGCCATGAATATTCAAAAAGTTTAAATAAGAAATCAATGGTAAGCATAAAAAAATGGCTTGGATTAAGCAGATATTTAGATGGGGTTCTTTTAGGTAAAATGACTCACAACAACAGTTTTATTTTCTATCGTAAAAACGAATATTTTTTTAATAGTTTAACTTTGGCTATTAAAAATGCAAAAAGATACATCTATATGGAGTATTATATATTTGATGATGATGAGGTTGGTGGACCTATATATGATTTACTTTTAGAGCGTGCAAAAGATGGTGTTGAAATAAAAATAATTGTAGATGGAGCTGGAACGAGGGGTGTTTCTAAAAAAAGAATTGAAACTCTGAGAAAAGCAGGCATTATGATAGAGATATTTTTTCCATCGTATTTCCCATTTATAAAGATTGGGAATTTGAGAGCAAACTATAGAGACCATAGAAAAATAACTCTTGTAGATAATGAACTTTGTTTTTCTGGTGGCTTGAATATAGGAAAGGATTATATTGGAAAAGGGCGACTTGGAAAGTGGCAAGATATAGGTTTTTCAATTAAAGGTGAGGCTATTATAGATTATCTTCATGAGTTTGAAAGAAGTTGGAAATTTTTGAAAAAAGACACAACAGATATTTTTGAAAATCCAACTTTACAAAAAAGAGAGTACCAGCTGACACCTATTCAAGTTGTAAGCTCAGGGCCGAATTATGAGTTTCATACAATAAAGGATACAATTTTAACTTTGATAATAAAAGCTGAAAAAAGTATACATATACAAACGCCATATTTTATTCCGGATGAACCAATTTTAGAAGCTCTGAAAGGAGCGCTTGTTTCAGGAATAAAAGTTAAGATTGTTATTCCGAGTGTTGGAGATCACGCTTTTGTCTACTGGGCAAACCAATATTTTTATGGTGAGTTGATTGAACTAGGAGCAGAGGTTTATAAGTATAAGGATGGATTTATTCACAGTAAACTTATTGTGGTAGATGGAGAGATCGCACTTGTAGGAACAGCAAACTTTGATTATAGAAGTATGTATCAAAATTTTGAGATAAGCTTACTAATTTTAGGAAGTAGTATAACAGAGCTAGAAAATAGAATCAAATCTGATATATTAGAATCAAAAAAAGTAACTTTGAAAGAGTATAGAGAAAGAGGAAAAAAAGATAGAGTGCTAGAATCTATATCGAAACTGATAGCACCGATACTATAAAAAGGAGATAGAGATGATAAGAGTAGCTATAATAACATTGAGTGATAAGGGTTCAAGAGGAGAGAGAATAGATGTAACTGGAGAGAAATTAAAAGAGATTTTCGAAAGTCATAAAAATTATGAAAATGTTTACTATAATATGTTACCAGATACATATGAGGAGATTTGTGAGGAGTTAAAAAAACTAGCAGATGAGGATGTTGCAGATTTGATTGTAACAAATGGAGGAACTGGTTTTTCAAAGAGAGATGTGACACCTGAAGCAACTCTCGCAGTTATAGAGAGAGAAGCTCCTGGAGTAGCAGAGTACATGAGAGCAAAATCATTTGAGATAACACCTAAAGCTATGTTGAGTAGAGCAAGATGTGGGATAAGAAAAGGAAGTTTAATTTTAAATCTTCCAGGAAGTCCAAAAGGAGCAACTGAAAATCTAAATTTTGTTATAGACGCTTTAGTTCATGGAATTGAAATATTAAAGGGAGTAGCTATAGAGTGTGCAACACCTATGAAAAAATAGGAGGAAAAATGAAGTTTGAATATGTAAGCTATGGGGGGTCTTTAATTCAGGGATTGAAAAAAGATCCCTCTGTCCTGTATGTATTTTCTGATTATCCTTTAAAAAATAGTCAGAGAAAAGAGAGTAAAAGAAATATATTTGAGCCAGATCCAGTGTATCTAACAATTGAAGAGTTTAAAGATATGGCTTTTAGAACAGATAAAATAGTTTTGAGTGAAGCAAAAAGATTTGTAAGTTTATATAACTATTTGAAAAAAGAGTTTGCAGAAATAAATATAACGAATTATTTTGAATCAATAGAGTTTTCAAATAAATTTTTTAATTATTATACAGAATTGAATAGAAGTTTGTGTGATGAATCTATAGTGTTGGAAGAATGGCAGAAACAATACTTTGAAATATTTCATAAATTTAAATCTAAATATGATATATATTTAGAAGAGAAAAATTATATTCCAAAAGATTGGGTTGAGAGTTTAAAATATTTGAATCTATCCTCTTTTAAAAAATATAAAAAAATTATGTTTGTAGATATTGTTAGTTTCACTCCTTTAGATAAAGTTGTTATTTCAAAGTTGGAGGAGTTTATAGATGTAGTTATTAGAGTTCAAGGTGAGCCAGGAGTTTTTGATGAGGAAAACTTAGAGCTGAAAGATATATATCTGCCAAAAATTCAGAAAAATGAGATAACAGTTTTAGAGGTCCAAGATGAGCTTGAACTAATTGGAAATCTTTTAGACATCATGAAAATGAAAAATCATACAACAAATATTTTTTCACCTGAAGCTGATACAAATGAGTATTCTAAAATATTTCCTAATAATTTTATGAGAGGAAGTTTTTATACAATAAATGATACGAAGTTTTTTAAATTTTTGACTGCTCAAAGTGATTTGATCTCTAATTTAGAACCTAGAATGGATAATCTTATTCCGATAAAAAAATTCTTAGAGGGAGTAAGAAATTTAGAAATGCAAGATTACTATGGGATACAAAAAGAGGATATGGAGTTTATATACTCACAAATGGATTGGGATTATAAATATATCGGAGAGGAAGAGAACGAAAAGATAACTGAGATATATAAAGATATAATTAAAGTTTCAGAGTTTGAAACAATCGATAGATTTATAGATTATTTTAATGAATTACTTTCTTTAGAGATATTCCAAGAGAAAATATATAAAGATTTCTACGATAAACTTCAAGAATATATGGGGTACGCTAAAACAACAGAGATAATGTTAGAATCTAAAGAGATAAAAGGATGTTTTAAAAATGGCGGAGATATTTTGAAGTTTTTACTACAATACTTCAATGATGTCGAAATTATTAGAAATGATAACAGTGAAGGTAAATATCTGATAAAACCTATGGGAAATTGCAAAGTTATTACTAATTCAAGAGAATCGATATTTATAAATTTAAGTACAAGATATCTTCCAAAAATAAAGAGAGACTCACTTTATTTAACAGAGAAGCAAAAAAAAGATAATGGATTTACCTATTATGAAAAAGAGAGAAAAGAGGAGAAATATAGATTTTACCAAAGCCTTTTGAAAAATAGATATAATATTATAATCTATATGAAAAATGAGAATAGCGGAGAAGCTGTTTCACCAATTCTTTCAGAAGTTTTAAATAAATAT
The DNA here is from genome assembly GCF_000800875.1 of Cetobacterium sp. ZWU0022. Classification (NCBI taxonomy): domain Bacteria; kingdom Fusobacteriati; phylum Fusobacteriota; class Fusobacteriia; order Fusobacteriales; family Fusobacteriaceae; genus Cetobacterium; species Cetobacterium sp. ZWU0022. The sequence goes on along the minus strand of NZ_JRJZ01000024.1, from coordinate 6,515 downwards.
AGAGTAAATAGACTAGAAAAAACTGTTTTTAGTGAAGACATCTTAGAGAGATTAAAAGCATTGAAATCAAATGCTGTTCCAGAATTCTTAGAAACTAATCTTTTAAAAAGTAAAGAGGATTTTAAAGATGGAGAGTTGAGTATAGGGCCATATGACTATGATACTTTGATGAGGTGTGAGTATAGGTTTTATCTAAATAAAGTTTGTTCGCTTCAAAACTTTGAAAAAGAGGATACGTTAGGACTCTCTCTTAAATTCTTGGGAACATATGTCCATGAAGTTTTTGAAAAATTGACGGATAAAATGTGGAAAAAAATACTGAATCTATCTGACTATAGTGTAACGTACGAAGAGGTAGAGGAGTTACTTTATAGCAGTTTCCGTAACAATAGAAAAAGAGTTCCAATCTATTTAGATAACTATTTTACGGGTATTTTAATACCACGTTTTGCTAGAAATATTTTGAAGTTTTATAAAGAGATTGAAAATCTATACATAGAGAAAAAGGTAAAACGTATAGAGAGTGAAAAAAATAGTAGAAAAGAACCGTTTTTAAAAGGAGATGTCGAAGTTACATTAAGTGGAAGGGTCGATTTGGTAATTGAAACGACAACAAATAATCATATAATAGATTTTAAAACAGGAAGTAAAATAGATAATCAATTGGATTTTTACTCTATTATGTTATATGGAGATGAAACGAAATCTCAAAAGTCAATTTATAACGCTTTTGAAGGAAAACTTGAAAATCAGGATAAGGTAAAGCTGACAAGAGAACTTTTAAAAGAGAGATTGATAGAGTTTTTTAAAGAGGAGATATACTCTTTAAGTGAAAAGAAAAGTGGGTGTCTATATTGTGAATATGGAGATATATGTAGGAGGGAGTTCTAATGAAGGGGATAGTTTTAAAAGCGAGTGCTGGAACAGGAAAAACATATAGACTATCTTTAGAGTATTTAGCTACTCTTTTAAAAGGTGAAAACTATAAGGATGTCCTTGTAATGACGTTTACTAAAAAAGCGACTTCAGAGATTCAAGAGAGAGTTATTCTATTTTTAGAGGAGATGTATAGAGATAAAGAATCGAGTTTATATGAAAATTTAAAAAATCTATATCCTGATTTGGATTTGTCTTTTGAAAATGTAAGAAGAGTTTATTATGAGGTTTTAGACAATAAGGATAGATTAAAAATTTCCACAATAGATGGATTTATAAATAATATATTTAAAAGTGTAACAGCACCTTATTTAAATATATTCTCTTATGAAATTATAGATGATACTGAGAATACAGAGATTTTATTGAAATGTTTTGAAAAAATTGTAGAGGATAAATCTGAATTTGATAGATTTAAAATATTTTTACAAAATAGAACAGAGCGGGATATAGAAAAATATCTAGATATACTTAGAAAATTGATAGATAACAGATGGAAGTTGATTTTGATAGAGCAATCTCAAAATTTAAAATCTAAAGATGGATATGAGTCAACAATATCAATTGATAAATTAGTGAATCATTTAATCACAACTTTTACTGCTGTAAAAGAAAAGAAAAAAGATGGAAAACCTTTAACTGATTATATGTCAAAGGTTATAAAATGGATTGTTGAAAAGGAAACTGCTCAGCATTTAGATTATATTATTGAGAATTGGAATGAGATATTAAAGAGTGAAAAGTGTTGGGATGGAAGAAGAGTTAGAACAACAAAATCTATCGATTTAGATTGTGAAATAGAGATTTTGTCGAAGGCTTTTTCTGAATTGAAAGAGGAGATATCAAAAGAGGTTTTCAATAGAGAGATTTTAACTTTCGAAAAGGAGATATTATACTTTATTCAAAATTTATACTCTATATATGATGAGATAAAGTTTTCAGATAAAAGATTTACACATCTAGATATAAGTAGCTATATGTTCCAATATATAGATAGGCCAGAGATAAACCTTATAAAAGATGGATATATAACAGAGTATTTTAAAGATATATTTGATAGTCAATTTAAAACTGTTTTCATTGATGAGTTTCAGGATACAAGTGTTCTTCAATGGAGAATTCTAAAAGGTCTTATAAATAGTTGTGAAAATCTGATATGTGTTGGAGACGAAAAACAAAGTATATATGGTTGGAGAGGGGGAGAGAAAGCCCTTTTTGAAAATCTGCCTGATATAATCGGAGTTTCAGAGGAGACTATGAGTACGTCTTATCGTAGTTGTAGGCATATTGTGGATTTTACAAATAATATATTTAATGGAGTTTCAGAAACTTATGATGAGGTTGCAGAACTAGAATCACATACCTATAAATGGAGTTTCTCACCTGTCGATGGAAAAAGTGAAGAGCTTGGATATTTTGAAGTTTTAAGAAAGCAAGAGCTTTTTGCAGAGGATGGCGATGATGATTTAGAGGAATCTATAGATGAAGATCTAGAAGAGGAAAATATGATTGAAACTATGGTAGATTCTATTGAGGATAACTTTAGAGGAGACTATGGTGGAATAGGAATCATAGCTAGAAGTAATAAGCAGTTGAATGAGATTGCCAATGCTTTAAGTGATAGAAAAATACCATTTATAATAGATTCAAATGATTCAATAATATATCATAGAGCTGTAAATCCAATATATAAACTACTTAAATATAGTGTGAACAGAGATATGTTTTCACTTTTAGAATTTTTAAGAAGTGATATAGTTAAAATAGGAAATATTGAGATAAAATCTTTACTTAAGAATTGTTTGAATGAAGATGAGAGTCTTCAGAAAGATTTGAAAGAGGTTATAAAAAAAATTGATGATATTTTGGAAAAGGGATTAGATAATAGAAATTTTGTTTTAGATGTAATCGAAAACTTTAATCTATCAGAGCATTATTCTGGAAAATCAGATTTAAAAAATATATTTCAATTTTTAGAGATGTCTAAAGAACATGAAAATCTTTATGATTTTTATAATTCGTTGAGTAGTGAAAAGAAAAATCCTAAATTTAAACAGGTTTCTTTAGAGGAGGAGTCTGCAATAACTCTTTTAAGTATACATAAATCTAAGGGACTTGAATTTGAAACTGTTTACTATTTCCATCAGGTACAGAGAAAAGGATTAAATAGTGGAATTCAATTTCATATAGATTTTAAATCACCATTTAATGAGATAGAAAATTATATCTTTGTAGATAAAAAGTATGAAAAGGTTTTAAAGTATCTAGATGGAAATTATGATTTTTTAAAAGAGTTAGAGATAAAAGAGGAGCAAGAGGAGATAAATAATATCTATGTTGCTCTTACAAGAGCTAAAAAAAATCTATTTTTAGTATTGGGAAATAGTGAAAATAGATATTTAAAGAGTTCAATAGATGGACTATTACACTTAAAGTGTGGTAAAATTAGTAGAAATGAAAAAAGTGAAGAAAGTCATAGATTAAAAAATGTAGATCTTTTAGAGTCTATAGATTTCGTTGAAAAAGAGATTGCAGAGTGTGAACAGCCAAATAGAATGCTATTACTAGATGTAGTTACAGAGGAAAAAAGAAGAGTTGGAAATGCAATTCACTATTATTTAGAATTTATTATAAATAACAGTGAAGATGAACATGTAGAAGCGAGAGAGAGAACATATTCAAAACATGCTTCTATAATTGGTGAGGAAAGATTAACTCAAATTTTAGATGGTTTTGAGTTTCAGAAATTCTTTGAAGATAATCCGATTATATTTTCAGAAGAGTGGGATTATATCTATCCAGAGTATGAGATATATCATGATGGAGAGCTAAAAAGAATAGATAGAATTATGATAAAAAAGCCAACTAAGAGCAGTGATGGAAAAATTCTTGTAGTGGATTATAAAACTGGAGGAATCAACCAAGCACAATTAGATGAGTATATAACAATAGTAAAAGCTCATCTAAATAGTTTAGATGTTTTTGAAAACTACATTGTAACAGGTGAGTTTTTAGAGATAAAACTATAAATTAGAAAAAATGAGAAGGGGGACGAAGTGAAAAAGTCAGTATTAACAGGATTATTTTTTATGAGTTTAGTATCGTTTGGAGAAGAGATAGTGGTATATGGACCGGAATCGATGAAGTGGATAGAAAGTTCAGCGGGTACAATTTTTAAAGAGAAAACAGGAGTAGATATCAAATTTATTCCTATAGATGGTTTAATTCCAAGAATGAAGTTAGAGAAAAGAAATCCTAAGGCAGATATAGTTGTTGGTCTAACAGATATAAACTATTTAGAAGCTAAGAAAGAGTTACTTATAAAAAATTATAAGCCTACAACAGCTTCAAATATAGTTAATAAAGATTTTATAATTGATAGTGAGTGGTCAGTTACTCCGATAGATTATGGAATGTTAGCTTTAAACTATAACTACGAGAAATTGAATAGAGATTTGAGAACATTTGAAGAGTTAAAAACATATTCTAAAGAGCTTTTAGTTCAAGATCCTAGAAGCTTTACTGGAGAAGGATTTATGTTATGGACAATAGCTGTTTATGGAGAAAATTGGTTAAAATTCTGGGAGGATTTAAAACCAGCTATTTTAACAGTTTCATCTGGGTGGTCAGATTCTTTTGCTAAGTTCTCAGTTGGAGAGGGAGCTATCATGAGTGGTTATGCTTCAAGTTCACTTTATTTCTATCAAGATGGGAATGGAGAAAAATATAAGAGTTATATTCCGGAAGAGGGAGGATATGTCTATTTAGAGGGAGCAGCTTTAGTAAATAAGAAAAATGTGAAGGAATCTTCACAAAAATTCTTAGATTTCATACTAGAACCTGAATTCCAGAAATTAGCTTTAGAAAAGAACTATATGTTCCCAGTTATAGATTATAAATTACCAGAGGATTATAAACTTGTTCCGACGACAGATAAAATAGTAAAGCTAGATCCAGAATATGTTGCTCAAAATATGGAAAATTGGAAAAAACAATTGATTGAGGTATTAAAAAAATAATGAAAAAAAATAGAACCTATAGCTATATCTATCTTGTTCTATGGGTGACACCTTTAATTTTTTTTGTTAGAGATTTCTTTCAAGTGAGTGAGATTAAAAATTTAGATTACTTTGAGTATTTTAAACTTTTCAAAATCTCACTCCTTCAAGGAGGAGTTTCTGTATTTTTCTCAACAATAGTTGCTTTAGTGCCAGCTTACTATATGAGTTATAAGAGGAATACTCTTACAAAACTTTTAGAGGGGCTTATATTTATACCATTTTTCTTTCCAACAATCTCTACAGTAGTTGCGTTTACACTTATATTTAATCTACCATTTTTAAAAGATTTTAATATTCTTTACAGTTTAAAGGCTATTATACTTGCAAATGTATTTTACAATAGTCCTATTATGATAAAGTACTTGAGTCAAGGGATGAGAAATATTCCAAAAAATATTGTAGAGGCTGGTAAAATAGATGGATTAAATGAGATTGGAGTTTTCTTTAAAATTAAATTACCACTTATCTTCCCTCAGGTTTTCAGAGGAATGTTTTTAGTATTTATATACACGTTTGCATCTTTTGGTGTCGTTTTAGCTTTAGGTGGAATACGTTATTCTAATTTTGAAGTTGAGATAGCAAATACACTTTTAAGAGATGCTAACTTCACAAAAGCATTAATATTAGGTGCATTTCAGTTTTTATTTTTAATAGCAATAAACCTCTTAGGAGAACTTTATTCACCATACGAATTAGAGGGAGAGTTTCGTCAAAAAGAGATTTCTTCGTGGGTATTTTTATATTCGATTTTATATTTTCTAATAGAATCGGCAGTAGTTTTAATAGGGATATTTTATGGCTTTTATAACTATTACATTGGAAAGTTTTCTTTAGATGGCTTTATTAGACTTTTCAATCAGAGTTTTAATAGCTCATATCCTGTTCTCGAAGGAATTAGAAACTCACTCATATTAGCATCTATAACACCGATATTTGTAATTATATTTACATATCTACTTCTAAAAAATTTTACGAAAATGACAAGTGCAGTTGTTTTCTCTACAATGGGATTTTCGAGTGCATTTTTAGGAATAGCTTTAATATATATAAATATACTTTATGATATAAAGTTATGGATACTTTTAATAGTTGGATATTTCCTAATCACAGTTCCGATAGCATATTCATTTATGTATCAATATGTGAGGGAGTTTCCAAAAGATATCTTAGATTTAGCTAAGATAGATAGACTTTCACCTTTAAAAACCTTTTTATTAATAGAGTGTCCTATATTAAAAAATGTTTTTTTAGGAACATATTTACAGATATTTGCAATTATTCTAGGAGAGTTCACAATATCTTACTCAATGCAGCTAGGAAGAGATTTTCCAACCCTGGCATTAGTTAACTACTCACTTTTTTCAGATAAGAAACTTCTAGAAGGTGCAGCGCTATCATCTGTAAATATAATAATAGTTGTTGCCTTGTTTTACATATCAAATAAAATTACAGAAAAAGGAATCTGTTAACTAAAGATGAAAAATAGGTCCAATTCCTTAAAAAGGGATAAAGATTTTC
>NZ_JRJZ01000017.1:0-46460 GCF_000800875.1 Cetobacterium sp. ZWU0022 | reverse complement strand
TAACTATTATACCTCAAAGGATTGGAGTAGTTTCAATAAATTTTAAGTTAACAGAAACAAGAAATGATAAAGGGGTAATAATGAAAGTAAATAGGTGTAAATTAGCAATTCTTTTGGCAAGCTTAATGTTAGTAGCTTGCGGAACAAAGGAGAAATCTGTTATTGGCAAAGGAAATGGATTCTCTGGGGAGATTAAAGTAAACGTTGTGACAAAGGGAGATAAAATTGAGAATCTTGAGTTAGTTTCTGATAATGAAACTTCTCATATTATTTCAAGAACATTCCCAATTCTAAAAGATAGAATTTTAAAAGCACAATCTCCAATCGTTGATAGTGTATCTGGAGCAACATACACATCTTTAGGAGTGAAAAGAGCAGTAGCTGCAGCACTTAAAGAGAGTGGAAAAGATTTTGGAAGAATAACTATCAATACAAAGGGACCAGAACAGCCAGTGGCATTTTTAGAACCAGTTAAAACAGATTTAGTTATAGTAGGTGGAGGACCAGCGGGTCTTGCGGCAGCTATATCAGCTAAAGAAGCCGGATTAAAAAATATAATATTAATAGAAAAGTTAGATATATTAAGTGGAAATGGAAAGTATGACATGAACTTCTACGACTTAATAAACTCTGAAGCTCAAAAAAATGCTGGAGTAGAAGATTCAGTTGAAAAACTAATCGCAGATAATAGCAATTGGATGGATACACCTGAAAGAACAAGAGTTCAGGCAGAGGGTGCTTATAAATTAGATACATGGCTTAGATCTATGGGAATAAAATTGGAGCATTACTATGGAAAAAGAGGTCATATGGCTAAAAGTAATGCTTATGCTGGAGAAGAAGTTCAAGATGGAATGGAAGCCACAGCAAAAAAATTAGGAATAGATATAAGAACAGGAACTAAAGGAACTGATTTAATCATAGAAAATGGAGAGGTTAAAGGAATCAAAGTTCAAAATGGAAATAACTTCTATGATATAAATGCTAAAGCTGTTGTAATGGCAACAGGAGGATTCTCAGCAAATAAAGAGTTATTGGCAAAATATTCTCCAGGAACAGAGAAGTTACAAACTTCAAATCAGCTTGGAGCAACAGGAGATTTTATACCTGTATTTGAAGAGAATGATATAGCTTTAGCCAATTTAGAGGAGTTGAATTTATTCCCATTCATAGTTAGAACGACTAGAGATTTAACAGGTGGATCAGATGGATTTATGCTTGTAAATTCAAATGGAGAGAGATTCTTAAATGAGAACATATCAAAAGATGCTAGATTTGAAGCTGCTCAAACGATATTAGCTCAACCAGGTGGAAAAGCTTTCTATATATATGACCAAACTTTATTTGATGGAAGTTACCGTTTACAAAAACATACAGCGAAAGGGTACCATGTAAAAGCTGATACCTTAGAAGAGTTAGCAGGAAAATTAGGTATTCCAGCAGATAAATTAGTAGAGACAAGAGATAGATTCAATAGTGCTATTCGTGGAGAGCAAGAGGATCAATTTAGAGCAAAACCATTTAAAAGAGAGTTTAGAGTTGAAGGACCTTTCTATGGAGTTCAAGTTGAATCAGCAGTTCATATGACAAGAGGTGGAGTTGTTGCCAATGAAAAAACGGAAGTTTTAAATACAAAAGGTGATATTGTTCCAGGGTTATTCGCTGCAGGAGAGGTTACAAACAGTAGTGCTGCATATAGTGCTGCGGTAATCTTCGGTCGTATAGCTGGAGAGAATGCAGTTAAGTTTATTAATAAATAAATTAAAAAAAACAAAAAAATAGAGAAAGGAAATTAATTTTCATTTCTCTGTTTTTTTTATTGAAAATGTGTTACAATATTACACGAGAGATTATAGAAAGTATTAAAGAGGTATTAAATGTTTGAAAATTTATTATTAGATAACTTAACAATTGGAGTGTTAATTTTAAATCAAGAGTTTGAAGTAAAATACCTGAACAGATACATGAAAGAGATTTTAAAAGAATATTTTAATGAAATAGATTTGAAATATTTAAAAATGAATGAGGCATTAAAAAAGAGGTTAGCGAAATTTGATTTAAAAGTAAAGCAGTGTGAAATAAAAAAAGATGGTGAGGCATATCTTTTTTTAGAATTTCATGATGTCAGTGATTTAAAAAAATTAGAAAAAGATTTAGAAGAGAAATCGAAAAGTCAAAATAAGTTAGTTGCAATGTTAGATACTGTTCAAGAATTTATTTTTTATTTAGACTCAGAGGGAAGATTAGAGTATTTTAATAAGGCATATGCAGAATATTTAAATATTCCAAATAATGAGTTATATGGGAAAAAAGAGATTGAATTTTTTCCAGAGGCAATGGCTAAGAAGTGTTTAGAAAACAATGAAATTGCTTTTGAAAAAGGAAACTTTTATGAAGAGGAATATCTAGATGGAAGATGGTATCAAACTTTTAAATCAAGAGTAGATTTAGAAAATGATGAGTATGGTATTTTGGCAATGGTAAAAGAGATTACAGAATCTAAAAAAAGAAGTTTAGATTTAAAAGAGAAAGCTTATAAAGATATACTGACAGGAACTTACAATAGAAACTTTTATGAAGAGAGATTAAGAAGTATTTTTGAAGAAAAAACTAGCTCAATATTTTCAATGATGCTTATAGATATCGATAAATTTAAGGAGATTAACGATTCTAAAGGGCATGACATAGGGGATTTAGTATTAAAGAGATTAGCAACTATTTTAAAAAATAGTATCAGAAAAAATGGTGATTATATAATAAGAATGGGTGGAGATGAACTTTGCATAGTGATTGAATCAAATTTAGAGGATTTAAAGAGAGTTTATCAGAGAGTTGAAAGTGAGATAAGAAAACAAAACATTACCGAAGAGTTTTCTTTTGAGATTAGTGCTGGGTTAGTTCAAAGAAAGAGCGCAGAAAAATTAGACGCTTTCTATAAAAGAGCCGATGTTGAGTTATATAAAATAAAAAAAGAAAAAATTAATTGATGTGATGAAAGTTATATTAAAAGCCCTTTAAATAGGGCTTTTTTTTATATATAAAAATTGTTGATAAAAAAAATAAAGAAAATAGTTTGAAATTGAAAGTTTATTATTGACAAAGCATAATCTTTTGCTATAATTTAATTTGTAAAACAAAATATCAAAAGAGGAGATTAAATGAAAAACTTTACAATAACAACATTTATCATTTTTCTATCAATAGCCTCTATTTTTTTAGGTGTAGCAACAGTTAATCTGTCAGATATTTTTATTGTAGGAACTAATAGTAACAATATAATATTTTTAAGTAGAGTTCCAAGAACAATAAGTATTGTGACAGCGGGATTTGGGATGAGCATTTGTGGTTTAATTATGCAGCAACTTACTATGAATAAATTTGTATCTCCTACAACTGCAGGAACTGCTGACTCTTCAAAATTAGGGATTTTGGTAGGTTTAGTATTTTTTCCAAGAGAATCGATTATATTTAAGATGTTAATCGCAACTATATTCTCGATAGGAGGAACTTTCCTTTTCTTAGGAATAGTTAGGAAGATAAAAATAAAGGACAATGCTTTAGTACCATTGATTGGAATGATGATAAGTGGAATACTAAGCTCTATAACAATGTTCTTTGCCTACAAAGGTGATTTGATTCAAAGTATTAACAGTTGGCTTTTTGGTGATTTTTCAGGCGTATTAAAAGGAAATTATGAACTATTATATATAACAATTCCTTTAGTATTAATTGCTTTCTTTTATTCAAAGCAATTTACGATCTCAGGAATGGGAGAGGAGTTTGCAATAAATCTGGGAATAAATTATAAATTTATTGTAAATATTGGATTAGTTTTAGTTTGTTTCATATCTTCATTAGTAATGATAACGATAGGAGGAATACCATTCTTAGGATTAATTATTCCAAATATAGTTTCTATGTTCTTCGGAGATAATCTTTCGAAAAATCTATATATAACAGGAGCTCTAGGAAGTTTGTTCCTTCTGTTCTGTGATATATTGGGAAGACTGGTTATATATCCTCATGAGATTCCGATAGGAATGATAACAGGAGTATTCGGTAGTGGAATATTCTTAGCTATGATACTTAGGAGGTTAAATTTTGAAGAGTAAAGAGAAAAGAATAGAAAATATTTTATTTGGTCTTTTAGTGGGAGTATTAATAGGGATAGCTCTTTTCCTACTGATAGGTGTAAATAAAAGTAATTTTAGATATCTTATATCTACAAGAAGTATAAAAATATTAGCAATAATTTTAAGTGGGACATGTGTTGCAATATCTACATTGATATTCCAAACAGTTACCGATAGTAGAATTCTAACTCCGAGTGTGATGGGATTAGATTCAATGTATGTATTTTTACAAACAATGACAATCTTTATTTTTAGAAGAATGATTCCTGTGTTAACAGCACCAATTCCAAAGTTTTTTATAACAATTGGACTTATGATTATGATAAGTATTTTCCTTCAGAAATTTTTTACGGGAAAAAGTAAAGGAAAACTTCTTTATATGATTTTGATTGGAATGATTGTAGGAACATTTTTAGATAGTTTATCGAGCGGAATTCAGATGGTAATGGATCCAGATGAATTTCTAATTTTACAGAGTAGTTTATTTGCGAGTTACAACAGAGTTAATACCACTTTACTACTAATAGCTTATATAATAGTAGGACTTGTATTTTTCTGGTTGAGAAATGATATGAGAACTTTAGATGTTATGAGTTTAGGATATAGTCAATCTATAAATTTAGGTTTAGATTACAAGAAACTTTTAAGAAAAAATTTAACAATAGTGGGAATTCTAGTTTCAATTTCTACAGCTTTAGTAGGACCAGTAGTTTTTTTAGGACTTTTAACTGTAAATATTTCAAAAGAGTTGCTTAAAACTTACAAACATAAATATTTAGTGATGGGATCTATTTTTATGAGTATACTCTCTTTAATAGTTGGACAGATAATAGTTGAAAGAGTATTTAATAATAGTTTCCCAGTAGGTACAATAATCAATTTCGTTGGTGGAATGTACTTGTTATGGATTCTATTGAAAGAGAGGAGAGTAGGATAAGATGATAGAGATAAAAAATGTCAGTAAAACATACAGATTAAAACCGGTTGTAAATAGTGTAAGCACAGATATTCCAGAAGGGAAGATAACATGTATCATAGGACCAAATGGTGCAGGAAAGAGTACATTGTTGAATATGATAAGTCGTTTAACTCCTTTAGATTCTGGAGAGATAATAATAGATGGGAAATCTATTACAGAATGGGATAAAGCAGAATTAGCAAAAACAATGGCTACTCTAAAACAAGAAAATACCACAAATGTAAGACTTACAGTTTACGAGTTAATTTCATTTGGAAGATTTCCTCACAGTGGTGGAAGATTGAATGCTGAAGATAAAAAAGTTATTGAAGAAGCAATCGAATATATGAATTTAGGAGAGTTCAGAGACAAGTATTTAGATGAATTAAGTGGAGGGCAAAGACAAAGAGCTTATATAGCTATGACAATTGCTCAAAATACAAAATATATACTTTTAGATGAACCATTAAATAATTTGGATATGAAGAGTTCGGTGGCTATGATGAAAATTTTACACAGACTTGTAAAAGATTTTAATAAAACAATAGTTATAGTAATGCACGATATAAACTTTACATCAGTGTATTCAGATTATATTTTAGCAATGAAAAATGGAAAAATGAAACATATGGATAAAACTCAAAATGTTGTTGTAAAAGAAACTTTAGAAAAGCTTTATGAGATGCCGTTCCATATTCAAAAGATTAACAATAAAAATATATGTGTTTACTTCTAGGAGGGATAAAATGAAAAAGATATTAGCTTTATTAGTAGTAGTTATAGCAGTTTGTATAGGAGCGTTCTTCTATTTAACAGGAGAGTCAAATGAAACTTCAAATGTAGAAAAAATAACAATTAACCATGTTATGGGAAGCACTGAAGTTCCAAAGAATCCAACAAAAGTAATTGTATTTGACTATGGAATTGTAGATATGTTAGATACTGTAGGAATTGAAATTATAGGATTGCCAAAAGATAGTTTACCTAAATTTTTAGATAAGTTCAAAGATGAGAAGTACATAAATATTGGTGGACTTAAAGATCCTAACTTAGAAAAAATATATGAGTTAAAGCCAGATTTAATAATTGTGTCAGGAAGACAAGAACCTTTCTATGAGCAATTATCTAAAATTGCTCCAACAGTGGGACTGACAACAACAGGAGATGATTACTTAGAGGCTTTAAAAGTAAATGTAAAGATGATGGGGGATATTTTCTCTAAAAACACTGAGCTTAATAAAGAGTTAGCAACTATAGAGACTAATTTAAAAGAGATCAAAGATAAAGTAGAATCTAAAGATTTAAATGCTTTAGTTGTTCTTTCAAATAATGGAAAGCTATCAGCTTATGGTTTAAAATCTAGATTTGCAATCGTTCATGACCATATGGGATTCAAAACGGTTGGAGATATAGGAGCTTCTACTCATGGAAGTAAGATAAACTTTGAATATATATTAGAGAAAAATCCAAATTATATATTTGTTGTAGATAGAAGTGCTGTAAATGGCGGAGATGTATCGGCTAATAAGGCTTTTGATAATGATATTATAAAAGCAACAGATGCTTATAAGAACGGAAATATCATTTTCTTGGATGCAGAGATTTGGTACACTGCAACAGGTGGTATAAAAACTACTCAAAAAATGATTGATGAAGTAAAAGCTGGATTAAAATAATTAAATAAAAAACAAAAAGCACAGATGAAGAAAATGAAGTTCTCTGTGCTTTTATTTTTATAATTTTTTAAAGAGCTGAACTTAAAATTTCTAAAACATCTTTAAATTCTAATTTTTTCATAGTTCCAATCGGTCCTAACCTAGTTGCTCCTGCAGCCATCTCCTCAAGTTTTGAGCTATCAATATCCACTTCAGCTAAAGTTGAAGGTACATCAAGTGAGTTGAAAAACTCTCTGGTTTTTTGAATAACTTTTCTTGCAACTTCAAAGTCATCATCTCCAAAAATCCCCCAAACATTGTTAGCATAATCTACAAATCTATGAACATTCTCTTTATCTAAAACATATTCCATCCAGTAAGGTGTTAAGATACCAAGACCAATACCGTGAGTGATGTCATATTTAGCACTTAATTCATGTTCAATTTGATGAGTTGCCCAATCTGTTGATTCTTTTCCAGATGAAGTGAGTCCATTTAAAGAGAGAGAACTTGCCCACATGATGTTGGCTCTAGCTTCATAGTCAGTAGGATTTTCATATGCGATAGGCCCATAATGAATAACAGTTTTAAGTAAACCCTCCATTATTCTAGCTTGTAGATATCCTTTTTTGTCAGGTGAAAAATATTGTTCAAAAAGGTGACTCATTATATCTACAACTCCTGCAGCAGTTTGATATTTATTAACTGTAAATGTGTAAACAGGATCTAAAATAGAAAAAACAGGTCTTAAAATATAACTTCCAAAACCTAATTTTAGATTTTCGTTTGGATTTGATAAAACACTATTTCCATTCATTTCACTTCCAGTAGCGGCAAGAGTTAAGATTGATGCAATCGGAAGTGCTTCAGTTAAAAGATGAAATTTTTTATCCACACAAAGATCCTGCCAAATATCTCCGTGATATTTAGTTTGAGCAGCTATTCCTTTAGCACAGTCAATAGTACTTCCACCTCCAACAGCTAAAATAAGGTCTAATTTATATCTTCTACAAAGATCAGCACCTTCTCTAACTGTTTCAATTCTAGGATTTGGATCTACTCCTGAAAGTTCAATAACTTCAATATTTTCATCAGTTAATCTTTTTAAAACTTCATCATACAATCCATTTTTTTTAATACTATTTTTTCCATAAAGAAGTAGTACTCTTGAGGCATATTTCTTAACCTCTTTACCTACATTTGAAACTTGACCTTCTCCAAATAATATTTTAGTAGGAACATCATAAATAAAATTTTTCATAAACCCCTCCTCTATAACATTTTGATAGAATTTCTATCTTTGAAAATAGTTTTATTTTTAACATAAAAAGCGATTATTCTTGTTAAATTTCGATAACTTATATTTAGTCTACCAGAAAGTTCATCTAGAGATTTAAATATAATCTCTCCGTCATTATCTTCAATATATTTTAAGAAAATATCTTTAGCTTTTAAAGTACTTTTGTAAAAAATAGCTTTATTTGTATTTAATAATTTTTTATTTCCTTCTATAGCTAAAAATTTCCAAAAATGTATATTTTCATTTAAGAGTTCTCTAGCAATTATAAAAGGAAGAAGAATAACGCTCACGTCACTTTTGGCTACAACATCAAAAAGAACTTCTTGCTTGTTAATAAATTCAATATCACCAAAAATTTCTAAAGGTTTTAATATATTTAAACACACTTGATTCCCATTATCTAATATACATGAAACTTCAACAGTTCCTTCAACGATAAAATAAATACTATTGGTTCCTTTGTGAGCTTCTAAAATATACTCTCCTTTTTTATAATGTTTAAGATGAAGTTTTTCTTGAACTTCTTTTGTTAAAATGTCGTCTAATTTAAATAAACTTATATAATTCATTATTTTATTCATAAATTCTCCTTATTGGGCCATATGTCCTATCTATTGTCTAAGAATTTATATATCATAAAAATAGAAAAAATACTAGAAAAATATATAAAATATTAAAATAAAACGAGGTGGAGTAGATGAGAGCGGTAGATATTATTCAAAAAAAGAGAGATAACATTGAGCTTACAGCAGAAGAAATGAGTTTTTTATTGGGAGAATACTTGCAAAATAAAATTCCAGATTATCAAATGTCATCATTTTTGATGGCTGTTTATTTTAATGGAATGACTAAACCTGAATTGAAAGTATTTACAGAACTTATGATGAATAGCGGTGAAGTTATTAAATTTGATGGAATAGAAAAATTTTTAATAGATAAACACTCTACAGGTGGGGTTGGAGATAAGACTACAATAGCTTTAGCTGGTCTTTTTGCAGCTTTTGGAATAGGAACTGCAAAGTTATCAGGTAGAGGGTTAGGACATACTGGTGGAACGATAGATAAGTTTGAAGCGATTCCAGGATTTGTTTTCCCAGAAACAAGAGAAGAGTTAGTGAAAATGGTAAATACAGTTGGAACAGGAATAATGGGGTATTCGGATACAATTGTACCTTTAGATAAAAAATTATATTCATTGAGAGATGTTACAGCAACAGTTTCAAGTATACCTTTAATAGCAAGTTCAATAATGAGTAAAAAGTTAGCGGTTTATGCTGATGGAATAATACTAGATGTTAAAGTTGGGTCTGGAGCCTTTATGAAAAATATTGATACAGCTAAAGAGTTAGCAAGAACGATGATAGATATAGGAGATTCATTTGATAGAAAAGTAGTGACTTTACTAACAGATATGGATCAACCTTTAGGATATGCAGTTGGAAATAGTAATGAGATTATTGAAGCTATAGAGACTTTAAGAGGAAGAGGGCCAGCAGATTTTACAGAGCTTGTTGAAACTATTGTGGCAACAGCTCTTCAAATAAAAGGTGATGTAAAAACTTTAGAAGAGGGAAAAGAATGGGTTGCAGAGGTTATTAGTAATGGATCAGCAATTCAACATTTAAAGGACTTTATAGAGGCAGCAGGAGGAAATCCAAAATTAGTTGACGACTACACACTTCTTCCAACATTTAAATCTGAGTTTGAATTTAAATCTAAAAAATCAGGTTGGATAGCTAAGATAGAAGCAGAAGAGATAGGAAAGGCTGCTATGGTTTTAGGAGCAGGAAGAGCCACAAAAGAGGATGTAATAGATCATTCGGTTGGTGTTTTACTTACAAAAAAAGTTGGAGATTATATCGAAGCTGGAGAGACATTAGCTATAGTTCAACACAATGACAAAAATTTAGAGTCATCGATAAAGTTTTTAGAGGGTGCATATACGATAGTAGATGAAAAAGTGGAAAAAAATAAAGTTATTCTAGAAATTTTATCTAATATTGGGTTATAATAAAGTAATTAAATTTATAAAAATTTAGGAGGAAAGAGAAAGAATGAATTTAAGCAGATATATTGATCATACAGTATTAAAAGCTACAACAGAACCAAAGGATATTTTAAAATTATGTAAGGAAGCAAAAGAGCACAATTTCTTCTCAGTTTGTGTAAATGGATCTTATGTAAAATTAGCAGCTGAGCAATTAAAAGGTTCAGAAGTAAAGGTTTGTGCAGTGATAGGGTTCCCATTAGGTGCTATGTCAACAGCTTCAAAAGTTTTCGAAGCAAAAACTGCTATAGAGGATGGAGCTTCTGAAATTGATATGGTAATTAATATTGGAATGTTAAAAGCTGGAGAAACTGAGTATGTAAAAAATGAGATAGCAGCTATAAAAAAAGCTATAGGTACAAATGTTTTAAAAGTTATAATTGAAAACTGTTACTTAACAGATGATGAAAAAAAAGTTGCTACAAAACTTTGTTTAGATGCTGCAGCTGACTTTGTAAAAACATCTACAGGATTTGGAACAGGTGGAGCTACTTTTGAAGATATCGCACTGATGAAAGAGATTGTTGGAGATGCGGCTCAATTAAAAGCTGCAGGAGGAGTTAGAGATTTAGCTACTGCAGAAAAATATATATCTTTAGGTGTAACAAGATTAGGAACAAGTTCTGGAGTTGAGTTAGTGACTACAGGAACTGCGGATCCAAATAAATACTAATATGAATACAGAATATTTAAGCAATTCTTTATCAAAAGAGTGTTTAAATGATTTACTAAGAGTTTCTCACTGCCAAGAATTTAAAGGAGGGGAAACTCTTTTTTTAGAACACTCATTTTGTGAAGAGGTATATTTTGTGATTAGTGGAAATGTTACAGTTTATAAAGATAATTCAGATGGAAAAAGAAAAATAATATATCTTTTAGGAGAGGGATCATTTTTAAATGATACAATAATTTATGAAGAGAGTGAAAAAACAAGTATTAGCTGTGACGCTTTTACAGATGTTAAAACGCTTATAATTCCAGTTAAAGAACTTAAAAGATTAATTATAAAGTATCCAGATTTAGCTATATTGATAATCAAATCTCTTTCAAAAAAAACAAAACGTCTATATAGGCAGTTAAAAAATACAACGACAATATCTATGGATAAAAAAATTGCAGCGAAATTGTGGAAACTTTCAAAAGATTTTGGGTATGAAGTAAAGGAATTTCACGGATTTACGGTAAAAGTAAATAATACCTATTTAGCAGATATGCTTGGAACGAATAGAGAGACCGTTTCAAGAGGAATTAAAAAATTAAAAGAGTTAGGTTTAGTTAAAGTTGAAAATAATGCAATCTTTATTTTAAAATCTAAAATTAAAGATTTTTATAGACAGTAGATTTATATAGGAATACTTTTAAATTTGTGCTATAATTATGAGTAAATTTAAAATATCAGGAGGAATAAATGACAAATAATGACGTTCTAAGAAGAGTTAGATACGCTTTAAGAATAAACGATAAAGCTATGCTAGAAGTTTTCAAATTAGGAGGAATGAAACTTTCTTTAGAGGAGTTAACTGCTCTTTTAAGTAAGCCAGAAGATGATAATTTCAAAACTTGTAACAACCAAACTTTAGATGTATTCTTAAGTGGACTTATAACTTACAAAAGAGGACCACAAAAACCAGGAGCTGCAAAAGTTGAAGAGGTTGTTCCTAACAATAAAAATATCAACAACCATATTTTAAGAAAGTTAAAAATAGCTTTAGCTTTTAGAAGTGAAGATATGATTGATGCATTCCAAACAGGTGGACTAAAGATGTCTGAATCAGAATTAAGTGCTATTTTCAGAAGACCAGATCACAAGAATTACAGAGAAGCTGGAGATAAATATGTAAGAGTATTTATAAAGGGAATCACTGAACTTTTCAGAGGAGAGAAATAATAAGATTACAAAAGATTAGTAATTGATCTTAAAAAAATTTATTTTTTGTCAATATAGAGATGTGTGACTAGAGTCACACATTTTTTTCTATATAAAGTAATAGAATGATGTATAAAAATACTCAAAATTAAGAGGTGAAAGAATGAAAAAATTATTAACAAATGATGAGTTTAATAGTGTGTTATTAAACCTATCTAAAGAGTATGATATCTATGCTCCAGTTACACTTCCTTTTAAGGGAACGTTCTCAGACACTGATTTAGTTAAATATGAAAAGATAACTACATTAGAAGAGATTAATTTAAAAGATAAGAGTTATTATTCAGCTAAAGAGATTCTACTACCTATAAGACAAACAATATTTTACTTTAATGAAAATGAATTTAAAAAGCCAGAGGGAAGAACAAAAAAAGCTCTAGTAATATTAAGAAGCTGCGATTTACATGCAATTGAAAAAGTAGATAATATCTACTTAAATAATAAATTTAGCGACGAATACTATGCTGACGCTAAAAAAATGGTAAAATTTGCTGTAATGGGCTGCCCAGGAAAAGGTTGGGAGAGCTGTTTCTGTGCTTCAATGGGAACAAATAAAACAGATAACTACAACTTAGGATTAACATTCAAAGATGGAGAGGTTTACACAGATGTTAAAGATGAAGAGCTATTAAACTTCTTTGATGCAGGGAAAAACGAGGAGTTCGAAATGGAGTTTGTAACAGAAAACGTTGAGAAAGTTACAGTTCCTGAAAATATCGTTTTAGAGGATATAATAAATGATGAGATGTGGAGAGATTACGACAGATGTATAAAGTGTGGAAGATGTAACTTTGTATGTCCAACTTGTACTTGCTTCACAAGTCAAGATATCTTCAATAGAGATAACTCTAAAACTGGAGAGAGAAGAAGAGTTTGGGCTTCTTGCCATGTAGATGGATTTACAACTATGGCTGGAGGACATGAGTTCAGACAAAAATCTGGAGATAGAATGAGATTTAAAGTTATGCATAAAATTTCTGATTATAAAAAGAGATTTGGAACTCATATGTGTATAGGGTGTGGAAGATGTGATGATGCTTGCCCAGAATATATCTCATACATCAACTGTATAAATAAACTAAGTAAAAAGTTAGGTGATAAAGATGAATAATATATATATGCCTGAAAGAGGAGAGATATTATCAATAGTTCAAGAGAGTTCAATAGAGTGGCTATTTAAAGTTAAAACAACTATAAAGCCATTAGCTGGACAATTTATACAGTTATCTATTCCTATGGTTGGAGAGGCTCCTATATCGGTTGCTGATTGTAATCATGAAGAGGGATGGATTGAGTTTTTAATAAGAAAAGTTGGAAAGGTTACAGACGCAGTATTCAACTTAAAACCAGGAGATTCTATATTTTTAAGAGGAGCATATGGAAACTCATTCCCTATAGATACTTATAAAGGTAAAAGAGTTATAGTTGTTGCAGGAGGAAGTGGAACAGCACCGGTTAGACCATTAATAAAACAACTGATAGATGATAAAGAAACTGATATCGAGCTAATTTTTGGATTTAAAGATCAAGATTCTATCCTATTTAAGAAAGAGATAGATACATGGAGAAAGAAAGCTCCTATGATTTTAACTGTAGATAAAGGTTGTGGAATTGATGGAGAGTGTGTTGGTTTAGTTACTGAATATATACCTCACCTTAGATTGAACGAAGGGTTCGATAACTTAGAAGTTGTTATAGTTGGACCACCAATGATGATGAAATACTCTGCTTTAGAGTTTTTAAAGCTAGGAATTCCTGAAGAGAAAATTTGGGTTTCATTCGAAAGAAATATGTCTTGTGCTGTTGGTAAATGTGGACATTGTAAAATTGATGAAACATATGTTTGTTTAGAAGGACCTATATTTAATTATGTAAAAGCTAAGAAGCTTTTAGATTAGGAGGAGACATGGCTTTAGAATTAAGTAGAAAAAGTTTTACGAAAAATGCATTTAGAATTACGAAAGAGAGAAAAAAGACAGCTTTAAGAGTTAGAGTTCCAGGTGGAGAAATAACAGCTGAGTTACTACTTAAAGTTTCTGAAATCGCTTCGAAATATGGAAATGGAAAAGTTCATATAACAACTCGTCAAGGGTTTGAGATAAAAGGTATCGATATAACTATGATCGATGAAGTAAATAAAGAGATACAAGTTTTAATAGATGGATTTGAAATCAACCAACCAAATGGAGAGGGAAATGGATATCCAGCTGCTGGAACTAGAAATATAACAGCTTGTATAGGAAATGGTGTTTGTCCTAAAGCTCAATATAACACAACAGAGTTTGCTAGAAAGATAGAGAAAGAGGTTTTCCCTCATGATTTCCATTTTAAAATAGCTTTAACTGGTTGTCCTAACGACTGTATCAAAGCTAGAATGCATGACTTTGGTATCGTAGGTATGGCTATGCCTCTTTATGAGAAAGAGAGATGTGTATCTTGTGGTGCTTGTGTTAAGAAGTGTAAAGGATTATCTACAGGTGCTTTAAGTGCAGAGAATTATACTGTTGTGAGAGAGCATAGTAAGTGTATTGGGTGTGGAGAGTGTGTTTTAAACTGCCCTACATCAGCTTGGGTTAGAGATGAGAAGAAATACTATAGATTAGCTATCATGGGAAGAACTGGAAAGAAAAATCCAAGACTTGCTGAAGATTGGTTACTGTGGGCTGACGAAGAGAGCATCATAAAAATAATCAAGAATACATATAAATATGTTGATACATATATCAACAGAGCATTGCCAAAAGAGCATATCGGATATATCGTGGATAGAACAGGATTCCATGAGTTCAAAAAATTTGCTCTTGAGGGTGTAAATTTAGAAAATGTTACTATCGAAAGAAATATGGTTCATTGGAATGGAATTATCTATTCTGGTGCTGAAAACGATATTGGAAAGTAGATAAAATTAAAATAAATAGAAAACCAGCACAGTCTCTTTAACTATGCTGGTTTTTTAGTTAGCATTTTTTAATTGGCTTTTAAATTCATAATAAACATCTCACTTTGGCTACCTATTCTATAAGGAATCATCCAAGTTCCCAAACCTGAGCTAACATATGAATGAGTGTTATTAATTTTTTTGTAACCTCTAGAGTTTTCATACATATGATCCACTAAAAGATTAAATGGGAAAATTTGTCCTCTGTGTGTATGCCCTGAAAGATAAAGATCAATTTTTTCACCATTCAATTCTCTTAAAGATTCAGGGTTGTGATCCACAACGATAATGGTATTCTCAGGATTTATATTTTTTAAAAGTTCGTCTAGATTTTTTCTGTTTCTGTTGTGTCTATCATCTCTACCAATAATAGTGATACCTTCAATTTCTGTGGATTCATCTCTTAATATTTTAATTCCGAGATTTTTAATGTATTCTATATTTTCATCGATTCCACCATAATACTCATGGTTTCCTAAGGCTAGATATATGCCGTGTTTGAAAGATGTTTCATCAATTATACTTTTGATATCGTCGTTGACTGTTTTATATGTATTATCTAGAAAATCACCACCGATAAGAACTAATTCAACCCCTTCAGACTCCATATTTTTTAATGATTCTCTAAGTTTACTTCCATCAAATTTTGCATTCAGATGAATATCGCTAATAAAAGCGAATTTTAAATCTTTATTTAAAGATCTATTTTGTAAAGGAACCTCATAATTTTGTACTAAGATATTTTCAAAGTTTTTATTTCCTAAATAATAAAGACCTATAAAGCTAATAATTATAAAAATATTGAAAAATATTTTTCTCTGAGCAATCAATCCTAGTAAATCTATAGAAAAAAGTTTTGCTATAAATGACACTAAAACTATAGAAACAGCTCCAATAAGAATATAATTTAAATAAAATAAATAATGACCCAATACAACTTCAAACATTTCATTTCTATTCTCTCTTAAAAAATAAAAAAGAATAAACGGTAAGAAACTTATAAGAGGAATAATTAAAAAGAACCATAAACTGCCATAAACTTTATAAAAGAAAAATGCTGCTGTTATTATAAATAAAACTACCGGAAGTAGTCTTTGTAAAATAAAAATCATATTGCCTCCACTTTGTAATTTAAATGTTTAGAATATAAAAATATTATATCACTTAGAGTTGACTCGAAGTCAATAAAATTTAGAAAAACTTAAAAATGATTCTTGTTTTTTTAAAAAAAATAGAGTATATACAGTAGTAATATGCAACTATCATATTTTGAGGGAGTGGTTATAATGATGAAAAAATGGATACCTTTGTCGTTCGCAGCAATTTTAATTTGTGGTTCTATAACATCTTTAGCAGCAGAAAGTAAAGTTTATCAAGGATTAGGACATTCAAAAAATTTCAGAGTAGGTCCAGGAAAAGATAGTGAAGGACATCAAGTTTATAGTTTTAACTATATTGATGCTTCTGTAATATTTGATGCTGATGGAAAAATTATAAATGTGATTGTTGATGCTTTAGAGGTTAGTTCTCCAAATTATGATGGTGAAAGTATGCCACATTTTTCTGGGTGGCCTGGAACAGAGGGATATAATTTAACTGATCATAAAACAAAAACAGTTGTTGGTAAAACTGAAAACAGTGTTGAAAATATTTCAAATGAAGTTAATAGCTGGAAAACTAAAAGAGAGCGTGGAGCTACCTATGGAATGAATCCTAGAAATGAATGGGATAAGCAGATGGATTATTTCCAAGAAAAGTTTAAAGGAAAAACAGTTGACGAACTTGAAGATAATTTTGCAAAGATGTATTCTGATGTTAATGGAAGACCTTTAAAAGAGCGTAGTGCAAATGAAAAAGATAAAGAAAAATTTGCTAAATTAACTGATGCTCAGAAAAAAGAAGTTGCTGATATAACTGCGGGAGCTACAATGAGTTTAAGAGATAGTCACGGAGATATTTTAGAGGCAATAAAAAAAGCATATGAAAATCGTATTGAAGTAACTATTCAAAGTAAATAAACTATAATAAAAAAATGGAGACTTTAATTTTGTCTCCATTTTTGTTTATTAATTAGTCTTTTTTAGATACATAGAAGTATGCTGCTGCTAATCCAACTCCTCCAACAATATTTCCAAGAGTTACAGGGATTAGATTTGTAATCATTCCCATGAAGAATTGAGGTTCTTTAAACATTAAAGCAGAGAAAAGAGTCATATTTGCGATACTGTGCTCTAATCCTATAGTAATGAATGCGAATAGACACCACCAAATCATGATTAGTTTTCCTGACTCAGATGTCATTTTTATTGAACACCAAACAGCTAAGCAAACAAGGATATTACAAAGAACACCTCTGTAGAAAAGATCCATGAATGGAGCAGTAGCTTTTAAAGTAGCTATAGTCACCATAAATTTTCCAACACTTTCTGCACCAGGAACAAAATGAACAGTTAAGTTAGTCATTGAGAAGAACCATCCACAAAGTATTGATCCAAATAGATTTCCAAAATAACATACAACCCAAAGTTTTATAGTATCTGCCCAAGTAGTTTTCTTTGACAGTGTAGATATTGTCATAACAAAGTTGTTTCCAGTAAATAATTCGCTTCCACACATAATAACTAAACTAAGTGCAACTCCGAAACAAGCTCCCATAAGAGTTCTAGCACCTAATGGTCCAATAACTGGTGCAGCTAATCCACCAATAGAGAAAATTAATAAAATTCCTAATCCAACAAAAAATCCAGCAAAAGTTGATAATACGAAGTATTTTCCTAAGCTATTTTTTAAAAAATTACTCTTAGCAACACCTGCGTTTGCAACTTTTTCAATCGTTTCTAAAAACATAGAATCCTCCTAAAATAAATAATATACTAGCATTTTATACTAGAATAAAAAAAATGTGGTGTGACAAAAATCACACCATTTTATTTTGAGTAAAAAAAGATTTTTTAAGGATTAAAATGTAATCCAACTGTACTTTTTAAAAGAAAACATTGCAATATCTTAAATCGACATTCCAAAGCAATTTTATATTTCTCTTTGTGCATTCACAAGCATGAATAGCATCGAAGATAGTTTCTAAGTTGTAATGTCTAACAATGTAAGACTCAACACAGACATCTAAAGTAGTTTTTCTCTCTCTTAGATTGCAAGGATAAACGATTACGATTTCTTCTCTTAGTTTGTTAAGCTTTTTTAAAATATCCAAGGTAATATCATTTATATTTTCAAATCTGTGAAGAACGTTATTTTCTCGATCTAAAATAAGTCCCTCTCCTATATGAAACATATTTTCCTTTACGATATTTCTGTAAGAGTTAGTTAATTTTTCATAAGCTATAATCATGGTATCAACCCCTTCTATCATCTTAATTACCATATTTATTACCTCATATATACTTTAAAGTCAAATGTTTTCCTTTAATTTGAATCATCATTCTAATATATACTTCCTAAAGAGTAATCATGTATTGGGATGGGATATAGATTGAAACCTTTTATTTTTTTATTAAGTGCACCATTTAAATCTCTGTAAAATAACATAACTTCACTATTGTTAGCAACAATTATCTCTTGGATTTCCTCATATATTTTTTCTCTACTTTTTAAATCTAAGGTTTCACGAGCTTCTTCTAAAAGAGAATCTACTTTTTTATCGCTGAAAAAAGTTCTATTTCCAGGGGCACCAAAAGCGTTGGTATGATGTGTTGGATAAAGCGCGTAATCTGAATCACCTGTAACACTTCCCCAAGATCCTATAAACATATCAAACTCACCTTCATTTGTTTTCAGCCAATATATACTAGGTTCAAGAATAGCTATTGAAACATCTATTCCAACTTCTTTTAGATATGCCGCAATTATTTCAGCAGTTTGAATATCTATTCCAGAGCTCATAGTTGCTAAAGTTAAAGATGTTCCTTTTATTTTTTTTAGAAGAGTGATAGCTTCATTTTTATTGTAACTTAAATTTCGGGTATTGGGATTATGACCTTGAACTCCCTCTGCTACGGGTGAATTCGCAATTTTCCCCTCTCCATTTAAAACTGTTTCTAAAATAGCTTCTTTATCTATAGCTAAATTGATACCTTTTCTAATATCTGGGTCTTTAAAAATTTCTTTTTTTAAATTTAATCCCATATAAGTATATGAATATGATGGAATCGACATAAACTGAAGATTTTCATTTTTATCAACTGTAACCTTATCTTGTGGAGGTAAAGTAAATGCTATATCAGCTTCACCTGTTTCAAGAGCAATAGTTCTATTAGTGGCTAACGGTATTGTTTTTATATTTATCTTTTCATATGTTGGTTTAGTATCGAAGTAATTTTCAAATCTATTTAAAACTAACCCTTCACCCGGAGCCCAGCTTTCTAAAATATATTTTCCACTTCCCATAGGATTTTCAACGAGAGCTTTTGGATTGTTAGTTACATATTTTTTACTGACAATGCTTAGCGCAGGATGTGTTAATTGGTCTATAATAGCTGAAAATGGCTTTTCCAAGATCATTTCGAAATTATGCTCATCTATAATAACAATATCTTTAATAGGTGGTAATAAACCTGCTATCCTTGGAGATTTTTTCATTCTATCAAATGAAAATTTGACATCCTCCGATGTCAATTTATCCCCATTTTGAAAAAGGATATTTTCCTTTAGAGTAAATTCTATTTTTTGATTATTAATAAATTTATAACTTTTAGCAACTCCAGGGATAGTTTCCATATTATGGTTTTTTTCTAAAAGTCTAGAGTAAAGTAATCTATTTATTCTCAAGGAGAATCCATCATTTCCGAAATGCGGATCAAAAGTTCTTGGATCACCTTCTTGAACTACATTGATTGTTGCTGAAAATATATTAATGGTAAAAAGTAGCATAAAAAATAAAAGTAGTTTAATCCTCTTCATAATATGTTCTCCTATAAAATAATTTTTTCTATCTCCTGAATCTCTCGACCTAGAAACTCTTGAGCAACTTTTTTAAATTTTTTACAATCACCACTCACATAGAATTTAAGGTATGGAGTTTTAAAATATTTACCTTCTCCGATTAATTTTTTTAAAGATTTTGCTGTCTCTTTAGCGGGATCAACAACCTGTCCTTTAAAATATCTCATTATATATTTTTGAATTAAAGGATAGTGAGTACATCCTAAAATTAAAGTATCTATCTCCTCTGGAAATTGATTTAAGTAACTTTGAATTAAATTATTACTTTCATAATTATCTTCCCATCCCTTTTCAATCATACCAACAAAAAGAGGGCATTTAATACTATATACTTTTATAGATGTATCTTTTTTTTCAATAGATTTTTTATATATATCCATTTTTATTGTAGCTGGAGTTGCAATAACTCCAACCATTTTATTTTTTGTAATTTTAATTCCCTCGTTAGATCCATTTTCAACAACTCCAACAACAGGAATGCTATATCTCTCTTGCATAATATCCATTGCTGCACCAGTAGCAGTGTTACAAGCTATAACAAGAGCATCCACTTTTTTTTCGTTTACTAAGAAGTCTGAGACCTTTAAACAAAGAGAACGAATTTCATCAATCTCTCTATCTCCATAAGGAGCATGTAAACTATCACCAAAATAGATGATATTATCGTAAGGAAACTCTCTTAACACCTCTTTTAAAACTGAAACTCCCCCTACTCCAGAATCAAATACTCCAATTGTTCTCATTAAAACCTCACATTCTTTTTTTATGATTTTTATATTAATTTTATTGTACTACCTATTTCTCCCGGTATTGCAGTAGAAACTTCAAGTCTTCTTGGTATTCTTATTTTTAAATCCTCAACATGACTTATAATACCAATCTTCATTTTTTCTTTCCATCTAATCTCTTCTAATATCTCAATAACTCTATCTAATAAAACACTATCAAGTGTTCCGAAACCTTCATCTAGAAAGAAGAACTCCAATTGAATTTTACCCTTTAGTTGTAATTGCCCTGATAATGCTAAGGCTAATACAAGAGATACAATAAAAGTCTCTCCACCAGAAAGTGTTGAGCACTCTCTCGAGTGATTACTATTAAAGGTGTCAATTATTATAAAATCACAGTTATTATCAACTTTTAAAAGATATCTTCCTCTAGTTATTTTTTGTAATCTTTTTGACGCTTCATATGTTATATAATCTAGACGTTTTCTAGCAAGGAAGTTAACGAACTTTCGTCCTTTAAATCTTTTTTGAAGAAGTAGAAGATCATCTTGTTTAAGAGTTAGCATTTCAATCTCTTTTAATAACTCATGAGCTTCTTCAGCTAGGAGTTCTATTCTATTCAAATTACTTTTCAATTCTGTAGTCTCTTTAATTAAAGAGTTTTCTTTTTCAGATAACTCTTCTAGATATCTACTCAAAAACTCCCATCTTTCAGAATTAAACTCTCTATTGCCAATATCAGATAGAATCTCACTTTTTAAATGGTTATATCTAGTATAACTATTTTCAAATTCTGAAATCTTATTTTTTATAGATAAGTAGATATCTTCATTTAAAAGATATGAAAGAACTTCGTCTTTTGAATTGAATCCTTTAGAAATTATGGTTTCTTTTAAACGATTATCTTTAATCTCAAAGTTGCTTTCAGAGTTGCTTATTTTCTCTTTCAAGGTAGCAACACCTATATTCTTAGATTGAACATTCTCTAAAATAGAAAGAAGGTTATTTTTAATTTTTCTTAATTCAATCTCAGATGATTCTTTAAAAGAGAGAAGAGTTCTATACTCTTTATCCATATTTTCTAAAATATTTTTTTCTTTTAAAATTGACTCTAAAATAATCTCATTTGAATTTGAAAATATGTTGTTAAACTTTAGAGAGGATAGATTCTCTCTCTCCTTTGATATTTCATTTTCATAAACCGTAACTTTTTGTAAAGAATCTTTTAGTGTCGACTTTCTGTGAGAGATGTTTTCATCTAAGTTAGATATGCTAGAAATTAGAGTTGTTATAGAGCTATGTAAATCTCGTTCTTTTCTAACTGCTTCGCTTTCAATATCTTTCAAAGATTTCAACTCTTTTTCTTTCAGTATTAAAGTCTCTTTTAAACTTTCTATATTTTCAATATCTCCAATTCTTAATATATCTGCATTTACATATTCAATCTTTGTCTCTATCTCTATTAATCTCTTTTCTAAAATAGTTTTCTCATTAATATTTTTTTCGAGAATAGATATATCAATATGATGAGTAGCTTTTGCTAAATCTGGATGCTCTTTTGATCCACATACGGGGCAATTATCTCCATGATTCAGATGTTGAGCTAATTCGAAAGCATGATTTTGAAGAGTTTGTTTTTGAAGCTCCGTAACTATTTTATCTATTGCAGAAAACTGATGTAATAAATCATCTTTTTTTTCTAAATAGTTTCTTAAATCTTTTTCTAAATTAGATTTATTTAAATTTTTCTCTGTTTCAATTCCAAGTTTTGTTTTT
The DNA here is from genome assembly GCF_000800875.1 of Cetobacterium sp. ZWU0022. NCBI lineage: Bacteria > Fusobacteriati > Fusobacteriota > Fusobacteriia > Fusobacteriales > Fusobacteriaceae > Cetobacterium > Cetobacterium sp. ZWU0022. The sequence goes on along the minus strand of NZ_JRJZ01000017.1, from coordinate 24,039 downwards.
ATATCTGCAATATCTTTTTCTAAAGTAGATATTGTGTTTGAATCAATTTTTATTAATGAGTTTAACTCGTTCTCTTTAATTTCTAATTCAATTTTATTTTTTGTAACTTTTTCTTTAAACGATACAATCTCTTCCTCTATTTTTTTATTAGTTGAAGAGATCTCTTTTAATAGTTTTTCTTTTATTTCAATCTTATTAAGATATCCCTCGGCTTTTCTAAGAGAATCAAGTGCTTCATAATCAACTTTTTTCTCTGAAATTTTTTGATTTATCTCTTCTATTTTTTTATCGAAAGATTCTTCCTTATTTTTTTCTAAATCTAGAATTGCATTTTCTTTATCTAAAGATATTTGAAGATTTTTTAAATCGAAGTTATTTTGAATAATCTCACATTTAATTTTTTCTAACTCTTCAATTAAAACTTTTAAAGAGCTTGCAACTTCGTGTTTCAAGACATCATTTTTATTTCGTTCGATCTCCTCTTTTACTAAATCTAATTTTAAAAGTTCAGAACTATATAGTTCTAATTTTTCAAAAAGAGTCTTTATATTATTTAATTCTGAGAATTCAGATGTTAAAGTTTTTTTCTCAACTATAATTTGAGTAAGTTCAGAGTTTTTGATTTTTAAATCAGATTTAAGGGTGTTTATAAGTTCAATAGAGATATCTCCTTTTCCTTTAATCTGATTTTGAAGCGAACTTATACTTTCTTTTAAATCATTCAGACGAAAACTTATTTTATTTGACAAGTTCGTACCATATTTTTCTAAATCGAAAATATTTTCAAGCATACTCATTTTATCTGAACCTTTAAGTTTTAAAAACTCACTAAACTTTCCTTGAGGAAGAACAACTGATCTTGTAAAATCATTAACTCCTATTCCAAAGTATTCATTTATTTTACTTTGAACATTTGTTACAGTATCAGCAACTACGTCACCATTTATCTTTAAAATTGGTTTCGCTTGCTCAAATTTTTCTTCACCCTTCCGAGTATATTTCTTCTTATAGCATCTATCTATTTCAAATAAATTCTCACCTAAAGAAAATTTAAAATAAACTTCTATGCTGTCACTGTCTTGATTTAGACATGGTCTTATTCCATTCCCACTATTTCCCATAGTTCTAGGTATTTTATCAAATATTGCAAAAATCATAGCATCTAAGATTGTTGATTTCCCACTTCCGGTTTCTCCAAATATACCGAAAAGGCCAAGAGAAGTAAGCTCATTAAAATCTATAGTTTGTTTTTTAGAGAAACTTTGTAGTCCACTTATTTCTAATTTAATTGGTTTCATCTTTTTCTCCCTCCTCTAAAAGCTCTAAGAAAAGTTTCAAAATGTTGTCATTTGGAGCTAAACCTTCACTTTCCTCTTTAAAAAACTCTATAAAAGCCTCTTCCAGGTTAGTTTCGTTATATAACGTAACTTCGTTTTCTTCCTCATTTACCTCTATAATTGGGATAATCTCTAAAATATTTTTATTGGATTTAATTTTTCTGATTGCTGAATTTGTTAGAGGTTCATCTAATTTTACTTTTAAATATATCCATTCGTTTTTATCTAAAAGCTCATTGGATTTTTGAATCGCTTCTTCAGCTCCATTTACAAGATACTCTTTTATAGGTTTATAGTTTGATATCGGTATCTCTTTTATAACACTTGAATCTAAAGAGATGTCCACAACAAAAACTTTTTTATCAAATCTATTTTCAGTAACTCTATACTCCAATGGAGATCCACAGTAGTATGCATTTTTATTTTTAAATACCATTGGCTTATGAACATGTCCTAAAGCTATATATTCAACTTTTGGTAAATCACCTGTAGAGATAGCTCTTGAACCACCTAATTCAAGTGCAACCTCTCCTTCTCCCATAGAACCAGCTACATATATATGTGTCATAATAGCTGTTGGAATATTTTCATCATTATAAGAGACTCCCTCTTCTAAAATCTCTTTTATTCTCAGGTTAAATTTTTTCTCTTCAAATGTTTCATTTAAAATAGCCTCACTAGGAAATGGCAAATTATATAGATAGATTTTTTTTTCATTTTTCTCAATAAAAATTCCTCCTGGAGAATTCTTATATATATTTAAAGAGCCATACCTTCCTGTCTCTATCTTTTGGAATGCTGTTTCATATATTATAACACCATAATCTTTTGCTAGATGGCTAACCGCATTTAATCTTGCTGGATTATCGTGATTTCCTGGAATTATTATAATTCCAACATTTCCATTCAAAGAAAGTTGTTTTATGCTATCAAAAAATAATTTTTCAGCTTCAGCAGATGGATTGTATGTATCGTAAATATCACCCGCGAGAAACACAAGATCTATTTTTTCATTTTTTATTATCTCTTCTAAGTCATTTATAAATAATTTTTGCTCTGTTATTCTAGATTGACCCTCTAGTTTTTTACCTAAGTGCCAATCAGAAGTATGAAGTATCTTCATATCCCCCTCCTAAAACTATTCTTATTACAGTTTACCACTGAATGGATCAAAATTCAAATTTAAACAAAATAAAAAAGGATTGAAATTTTATGTTTCAATCCTTTTTAACTTTTTTAACTTTTTATTTATTTTTTAGGTATTATTTTCCAGTTAATCTTTTTAAAGCATTTGCTACGAATTCAACTTGAGTTCCAACTATAACTTGTACTGAAGTTTTTCCAGCTTTTAATACACCAGCAATACCTAACTTTTTAATTTCAGAATCTTGAACTAAGCTATTATCTTTTAATTCAAGTCTCAATCTTGTAATGCAGTTATCAACAATAACTATGTTATCTACTCCACCTAAAAGAGGGATTAGTTTTTCAGCTAACTCATCATTTGTTGTTGGTTTAGAAGAAGTTGTTTCATCATCAGATGAATCTTCATCTTCTCTTCCTGGAGTTTTTAAATTCATTCTAGTTATAACTGCAGTAAATATTACATAATAAAGTACGAAGAATACTAATCCTTGAATTATTAACATATACCAGTTAGTAGCTAATGGGTTTCTAGATGATAATAGCATATCTATTAAACCAGCTGAGAATCCAAATCCAGCCATCCAATGCATAGATGCTGCTATGAATAAAGATATACCAGTTAAAATAGCATGAACTAAATATAATCCAGGTGCTACGAACATGAAAGCAAACTCTAAAGGTTCAGTAACCCCAGTTAAGAAAGTTGCAAATCCAGCAGCAATCATGATTGATTTTATTTTATCTTTATTTTCAGGCTTAGCTGTTTTTACGAATGCAAGAGCAGCTCCTAAAAGTCCAAACATCATTATTGGGAAGAATCCAGCTTGGTACATTCCTGTAATTCCAGGAATTCCAGTTCCGTTAGCGATAGATTGTGCTCCACCTAAGAATTTAGGAATATCATTTATACCTGCAACATCAAACCAGAATACAGAGTTTAATGCGTGGTGTAATCCAACAGGGATAAGTAATCTATTTAAGAATCCGTAAATTCCAGCTCCAACAGCTCCCATTCCACTGATTGCTTCTCCAAAGTTTACTAATCCATCATAGATTGTTGGCCAAACATACATTAAAATGAATGAAACAAGAATCATAACGAAAGATGTTATAATTGGAACCAATCTTTTTCCACTGAAGAAAGAAAGAGCTTTTGGTAATTCTACATCACTAAATCTGTTGTATAAAGCTGATGATATAACTCCAACTAAAATTCCTATGAATTGGTTGTTGATTTTACTAAATCCTGCAGGAACCTCTTCAATTTGCATAATTTGTCCTACAGCACCTGGTGATAAAAGAGTAGTGATTACAAGGAATCCAACTAAACCAGTTAAAGCAGCTGAACCATTTTTATCTTTAGACATTCCAAAGGCAACTCCAACAGCAAATAGAATTGGCATTTGATCTATGATAGCAGCTCCTGATTTAATTAGAAACGCAGCTAAAGCACTGTTTCCTCCCCAACCAGTTGGGTCAATAAAGTAACCTAAACCTAATAAAATTGCAGCAGCAGGTAATACTGCAACAGGAACCATTAGTGCTTTACCGATTTTTTGTAAATAACTAAACATACATTCCCTCCTAAATATATTTTTTTTGAAATTTTATTTCTAACATATTTTATAATAAAAGAATTATTATGTCAAGAACGATTTATATTTTTATAGAACACAATAACTATAATATATACAAAAAATATTGCATAAATCCTTGTAGAATCTGTGTTCAAATAAATAAAAAATTAATTTTTTTATTTACTTTATTTTAATATATGATATAATAATTCTAGGTTAATAAATAGGCGATGGAGTTCGCCATTAAACGCGTAAAGCTAATGACTCCTACTCTTTTTTAAGGGTAGGAGTCTTTTTTATTTTAAGGAGGAAGAGAAAATGCATTATATTATTACTTTAATTTTTTTCATTTTTTTAGCAATCTATTCAAATTTTTTAGGTAAAATTGTAGAAAAATTTAAAATACCATCTTTAATAGGGATGATGGTTGCAGGGGTTTTGATTGGACCATATGGATTTGATAAAACACCTGAGTTAGCTCTAAGCTTTGCACCTTTGTTAAAAGACATCGCTTTAGTCATAGTTTTATTTATTGGTGGTCTTGGTATTGGAGCAGATCAAATAAAAAAAATAGGACGACCGGCAGTTTTACTTAGTATTATTCCAGCTACATTAGAAGGATTTGCAGTAGCTTATCTTTCAACAATTTTTTTAAATTTTACATTTATCCAGGGTGCTATTCTAGGATTTATAATAGCTGCAGTTAGTCCGGCTGTACTTATTCCATCGATGGTAAATCTTATTGATAAAAATGTTGGACAAAAGAAATCTGTTCCACAACTACTTTTAGTTGGAGCTTCAGCAGATGATACAATAGCTATAACTCTATTTACAACATTTTTAGCTATATATTTTCAAAAGATTGATGGAGGAAGTTTTGATATGAAAACTCAACTTTTGACTATTCCACTTTCAATTGTAGTTAGTTTACTTATAGGATGGGTCGTTGCTTTTATTGGAAAAAAATCATTTTTAAATATTAAGAACTCTAGTTTTAAATTGATTGTAATATTTAGTCTGTGTATCTTACTAAGATTTATAGAAAACAAATATCATTTTTCTCTATACAATTCATTACTTAGTATTATGTCTCTAGGGTTTTTTATTCGTTTCTATTATAGTGAAAAATATAAAGAGATTCATAAAGGAATGAATTCTATTTGGAAATATGGAAAAATATATCTGTTTACATTTGTAGGAATGGCAATAAATCCAGGACTTGTAGGTGGATACTTTTTTATAGGTTTAACTATTTTATTTTTCTCACTTTCAGTAAGATCATTAGGAGTTTTAATCGCCTTAATAGGAACTAATTTAACTTATAAAGAAAGGCTTTTTTGTGTGATAGCATATCTACCAAAAGCAACAGTTCAATCTGCAAAAGCTGGAATACCTTTGCAAATGGGAGTTGTGGGTGGAGAAATTATGCAAGCCATAGCTATATTGAGTGTATTAATAACAGCTCCGTTAGGTGCGATAGGAATAAACTCAACATATAAAGAGTTATTAAAAGATTCATAAAATAAAAAATTTAAAAAGGAAATTTAGGAGTTAGAAGTATATAGGAATAGTTGCTTTTATTTTACAAAAATTTATATTTTGGGGTGATAGATATGATTGAGTTTAAAAAAGTTACAAAATCCTATGATAAGAAAACACTTATTTTAAAAAATATAGATTTCAAAGTAAAAACTGGTGAATTTGTAGTTTTGATTGGGGAATCTGGATGTGGAAAAACGACCACAATGAAACTAATCAACAGATTGATTGATCCAAGCAATGGAATAGTTCTCATAGATGGAGAGGATATCAGTAAAGTTGATCCAATCACTTTAAGAAGAAGAATAGGTTATGTTATTCAAAAAGAAGGTCTTATGCCACATATGACTATTGGAGAAAATATAGAACTTGTTCCTAAACTTTTAAAGTGGGAAAAGGAGAAAAGAAAAAGTAGAGCGTTTGAATTATTACAACTTTTAAATCTTGATCCTGAAATATACTATGATAAGTATCCACATGAAGTATCTGGGGGGCAAAAGCAGAGAGTTGGAATAGCCAGAGCTCTAGCTACAAATCCAGATATAATACTCATGGACGAACCATTTTCAGCTTTAGATCCGATAACTAGAGAGAGTATTCAGGATGAGGTTTTAAAATTGCAAAAAGAGTTGGGGAAAACAATAATTTTTGTTACCCATGATATGGATGAAGCTATAAAATTAGGAGAGAGAATAGCATTTTTAAAAGATGGTGAAATTTTACAATTTGGAACTCCAGATGAAATTCTAAAAAATCCAGCTTCAGAATATATAGAGCAATTTATAGGTAAAGATAGAATTTGGAAAACTCCTAAAAAACTTTTGGTTTCAGATATTATGTCTAAGCAGTATTGGACAATAGAGAAAAGAAGTAACATATCAAGAGCTTTCAATCTTCTTAAAACTCATGATACAGATTTTTTAATTGTGACTGAAAGTGAAGCTGGAAAGCATAGTGAACCGATAGGTATAATATTTAGAAAAAATTTAATTCATGCTATGGAGAACAACGTATTAAGAGTGCGTGAAGTAATGGATATAGATTTTTCTACGATAGACAAAGATAGTAATCTTTTGGATGTTTTAAATAAAATGTCTAGTATAAAAGCTAGAGTTATGCCTGTTGTAGATAGTAATAATAAATTAACAGGAGTTATTACAAACTTAGGTTTGGTAAATGCAATCAGCAAGATAGCTCCATCTCCTGAAAATGAAGGAGATGTAATTGAAGGGGGAGATGTTTTATGAACTCTCTGAACTCTTTCATAAAATATTTTTTAGAAAAATTACCTGAAGTAAATGTAGCTTTGCTTCAGCATATAGAAATAACAGGACTAGCTGTAAGTATAGCTATCCTTATAGGTGTTCCCATCGGAATTTTTATAATTAGAAGTGAGCGACTCTCTAAAATTGTGTTAACAATAGCAGGGATATTCCAAACGATTCCTAGTTTAGCTCTTTTTGGTTTAATAATTCCAATTATGGGAATCGGTCTTAAGCCAGCAGTTTTTGTACTTTTTTTATATTCTCTTCTACCGATAATAACAAATACATATATTGGAATTAAGGGAGTTGATAAGTCGACTATTGGAGCTGCGGTTGGAATGGGAATGACAAATTTCCAAGTTTTGACAAGAGTAAAACTTCCGATTGCTGTTGCTGTCATAATGGGAGGAATTAGAATCTCAACAGTTGCTACAATAGGAACTGCTACAATTGCAGCACTAATAGGTGCTGGTGGTCTTGGTGAACTTATATTTAGAGGAATTTCAACTAGTAATAATAATTTGGTTTTAACGGGTGCTATTCCAACAGCGGTTTTGGCATTTGTTGCTAACTATTTTTTAGGTGTATTAGAAAAAGTTTTAACACCAAGTGGTATGCTAACAAATAGAAAAGAAAAAAAGAAGAATATAAAGATTTTAAAAGTTATTACAACTATCTTGGTTCTTCTTGTAGGATTTAGAATTTATGAAAACAGTAAAGAAAAAGGAGTTCCAACAATCATCGTAGGACATAAAAATTATAATGAACAAAGAATTTTAGGTATTATGATGTCCCAAATAATAGAAGCCAACACTTCTTATAAAGTAAAAACCGTAGAACTTGGAACAGGAACTGTGATATTTGAAGCTATAAAAAATGGAGACATAGATGTATATCCAGAATATACTGGTGTAGCCTATGCAGCGTATCTTGGCAAAAAAGAAAAAGCTGATGCAAAAACAGTCTTTGATATCATTAAAGAAGAGTACGCAAGAGATCATAATTTAGACATAAGAGAACCGATGGGATTTGAAAATACTTATGCTTTTGCTATGAAACCAGAAGTTGCTGAAAAATATGGAATAAAAACTATAACAGATTTAAAAAGATATGCAGGAAATATGGTATTGAGTGGCCCTCATGAGTTTATGGAGAGGGAGGATGGGCTTTTAGGAATTCAAAAAGCTTATAATATAAAATTTAATGGTATTCTTTCAATGGATCAAGGGCTTGTTATAAACTCTTTAGTATCTGACAAAATAGAGGTTGCCTTAGTTTATTCAACGGATGGACTTATAGCTAAACATAATCTATTTTTATTAGAGGATGACTTAAAGTTTTTCCCACCTTATGAAGTTGTTGTAACTATGAAAAAAGGCTTTGAAAATATAAAACCAGATGTTATAAAATCCTTAGATTCTTTGGTTGGAATGCTTAACGAGGATGAGATGCAACTTTTAAATCTTTTAGCTATTGAAGGTCAAGAACCGATTGAAAATATCATTAGAAAGTTTTTGATTGAGAAAGGAATCATAAATTAATAAGATAGAAAAAAGCTGAAGAATTCTTCAGCTTTTTTAATTTAAATATATTTAATTCTGTATTCTATAAGAAGATAAAATAACCAAGTAATGGCAGTGTTAAAATTAACACAGGAGCATTTAGCTCTTTATATCTTCCAGTTAAAAATTTGATAATAACATGAGATATTATTCCCATACTCATTCCTGAGGCCATATTATCAGTAAAAATTGTAAACATAATCGTGATAACAGCAGGAACGAATTCAGTCATGTCATCCATGTCAATAAATTTAATGCTTGTCATCATTAAAATTCCAATAAAAATTAAAGCTGGTGCTGTTGCAGCAGATGGAATTATATAAACTATAGGTGTTAAAAATATAGTAAATATAAAACATATTCCAGTTGAGATTGCAGTTAACCCTGTTCTTCCTCCCTCTTCAACTCCAGCTGCAGATTCTAAGAATGTTGTTATTGTTGTTGAACCAAATAATGCTCCTACAATAGTTGCTATAGAATCTACTAAAAATGGTTTATCTACTTCTGGTAGATTTCCATCCTCATCTAAAAGTCCTGCTTGAGCAGATACTCCAAGAAGTGTTCCAAGAGTACAGAAGAAATCTCCTACGAAAAATGTGAATATAAGGGGTATAAATGCAAATTTTAATGATCCCATAATATCAAGCTTGAAAGCTATTGTAGATATTGATGGAGGCATAGAGAAGAAACTCTCAGGTATCTGAGTGATCCCCATTGGAATTCCAAGTAAAGTTGTAATAACTATACCAATTAAAACTCCGCCCTTTACTTTATTTAAAACAAGTGCAATTGTTATGAAAAGTCCGATTAAAGATAGTATGGTATTTGGATTAGAGATGCTTCCCATAGAGATTGTCCCGTTTCCAATAGTCATTATTTGACCATTTTTAAATCCTACCATAGCTATGAAGAATCCTACAGCTACTCCAATAGCAAATTTTAAATTTTTAGGAATCGCTTCTACTATAAGTCCTCTTAATCCAAGAACTGTTAATAATAAAAATCCTATTCCTGATAGAAATACCATTCCCATAGCTGTTTCCCAAGTTACCATTCCTCCGGCAACTAAAGTATAAGCAAAGAAAGCATTTCCTCCCATAGCTGGTGCCATGGCAAAAGGTCTATTTGTATATAGTCCCATAACGATTGAAAATGCAGCTGATAGTATCGCAGTTACAATAGTAACAGCTTTTACATCCATTCCAGCAGCGCTCATGAATAGAGGCTGAACTATTAAAATGTATGCCATTGTCATAAATGTTGTAATTCCAGCAGTTAATTCTGTTGAAATTGTAGTGTTGTGTTGGCTAAGTTGAAAATAAGAATCAATAGCCCCTAGCACACCATTATTCTTTTGTTTAATGTTCTCCATTACTCCTCCTAATAATAAGCCATTTACGGCGGCTTGTAGAAACTCCTGCCCTTATTGCAGGATTATATCAGTGATCAAAAATACAGAATATTGTACTATATTTCACAAATATTGTCAACTTTTATTTTAAAAGCATATTTCTTATAAAAAATATATACTATAAAATATTCAAAGCTAAAATTATTTCTTTAAAAAACACATAATTACAAATATATAAAAATAATAATTAGTACAACAATATATAGAAAACAGAACTACATATAATGCCTCTTATCTGCATCAACATAAGTTTTAAATAATAATTATTTAAACTAATTTAATAAGAATTGTAACTTTTTATAAAATATGAGATAATATAGCATAAATATTTAAATATTAGGAGGTAAAACTATGTATAACGTGACAAGAGAAATGTTAGTTGAAGTTTTAGAAGGATATATAAAATTAGCTAAAGAGCTAGATGGTGAATTAGTTGTATTAAACAAAATAGATGATGAAGCAGATGAGTTTTTAATAGAAAAAATTAAAGATTTCGACTCTATAAAAACAAAGAAAAATGATTTGTTAGAAATAACAATATATGTTGACGATGAAGATGAAGTATATGAAGAGTTTGTTATTGGAGATGGATCTGATTACGAAAAAATTCAAAAAAATATTTTTGCAAAATATCCAAAACTTTATAAAATCAAAAATACCGAAAAAAAGACCGATACAGAAAATTCTAGAAAAGAAAAAACTCTTCCTGGAAATAAAGATCTAAATACAAACCATTTCCAAAAATTCATGAAAAAAAAGAAATAAAAAAATTAAAAATCTATATTAATCAAAAAGTGAGGTTTAACTAAATACCTCACTTCTTTTATTTTTGAATCTCTAAATTATTATTCCACAAAAATTAGTTTTTTAAAACTGTAATTTTATCTTTTTTTAGAATTAGAAGCCTGTTTACGAGTGTATAATAGGTAAGAAATAAGTGCACCTTCAATTAGAGCAATAAATCCAAATATTACAGAAATTAATTTAAAAATATTTTTTGGAGAAATTTTCTCAACTTGAATCATTTCTAAATCAATATTTTTCATATTTTTTTCTATATTTTTATCTATAGGACTAATGTTTGTATTTTGTGGTATTTTTATTTCTGAACTTACCGATTTTCCATTCACGACGATCTCTTCACTTGGAATATTTAATATTTCATATTTTTCTGTGATCGTATTGAAATAAGGAATATCTATTATTGGAGTTTTTTGAACTCCATTTTTTTTAGGAATAAATGCAATTTCAAAAATCTTTTCATTAAAATATTTTCCATCAATTATCTTTTCATTATATCCTTTGATAGTTTGAAATACATTAAAATTCATATCTTCTTTAATAGGCAAACTATCTAAAAGAGCCAAATTTCCACTTCCTTGTAAAGTCAAAGTTAAAGTTATGGCTTCACCAACATTCACTTCTTTAGTTTTCCAACTTTCTAAAGAGTTCAATGTTCCTACGATATCTTTAAAATTAGTAGGAGAATGATCAGGTAAAGGTTTGATATCTATCTCAATATCCTCATCTCCTATATATGATGTATTTTCATTGAAAAAATCTCTTGTGGGCTCTCCTACTTTAACACTACTTGAAGATATGCTTTTCAGACCACTACCATTAGCTTGTAAAACTCCTTTGAAAAGTGTCACTTGAATTCCTAAATCAACAGGAGTCTGAATATAGTTATTATTGCTATATGGAGTCATATCTTTAACTGAAAAATCTTTGAAATTAGGCTTTTTTGCCTGACTAAGAGAACTTACTCTAACCCCACTTATAAAATACTCCTCATATGGAATTTTCTCTCCAAAATAGAATGTCGTTTTAGGAGTAGTACTTTTTAATATAAATCTATCACTTAAAGCGGAATTAATAGATTGACTTTTTTGAACATCTATTAAAATTACTTTTTCTACTCCTTTTTCAGTTTTTACTTTTAAAGAAAATTCTCCTTCTGATTTTGCTCTAACTCTATAAATATCACTTTTAGCTGAAGTTGTTTTTCCATTGATAGAGTTATAACTATTTGTTGAAGCTTTAGATATAATATCAAAATTCTCTATTCCTTCAATCGTATATTTTCCTTTATCCTCATTTAAGAATGAAACTTCTATACTAAAGTCTTCATTTCTAGATGGGGATGGATTTGAGGCATTTAAAACTAACTCTGAAAAACTTATTTTACAAAGTAGTAACATCATTATATATAAACTAGTTTTTTTCATTCCGACTCCTTACCATCTATTCTCACTATTTTTATCTTCACTCATGTTTAGAACTCTCTCATTATTTTTGAAAGCTCTCTTTTCATTTCCTTCAAGTCGTTGCATAATACTTTTCAATTCATCAGCTTTTTGCTGATCTTGTTGTTGCTGTTCACTTTGTGTCTGTTTATTATTTTCAGAGTTATTCTCGTTATTATTTTGATCACTCTGATTATTTTTATTTTCATTATTATTGCCATTTTCTTGATCAGATTGCTGCTGATTTTTATTTTGCTCTTGATTATTTTCATTCTGTTCTTGATTATCTTTTTTGTTTTGATCTTGTTGATCAGATTGTTGTTGATTTTCTTGTTGTTTCAATGCTAGTTCATAATTTTTTTTTATGTTTATATCGTTATTATTATCTAATGCTAGCTTGTATTCTTCAATAGCTTCTTTTATTTTATTTTCTTCAACCAACTTATTTCCAGATAAAAATTTTGTATATCCTATATTTTCAGTTTTATTCATAGATTTTTTGAATTCCAAAAAAGAAAATAAACTCAATATAACTCCTAAAATAAAAAGAAAGATTTTTTTAAACATACGACTCCTCCCTCTCCTTTTTAGGTAAAAAATATCCCAATAAAATTAAAAATAATCCTAAGCTTAATGGATATTGATAATATTTTTCATAAGTTTTCAAATTTTCTTCTCGTTGAGAAGTTTTATCTAGTTTTCCAATATCTTCAATCAAATTTTTATAACTACCTGTACTCAGATTGTTTAAAGAATAATAATTACCTCCACTTTCTGAGGCTAATTCTTTTAAAAAAGTGTCATTCAATTTCGAAACAACGATATTTCCAGAGTCATCTTTTATAAACCCGTTGTCTATTGGAATTACACTTCCATCTGCAGTTCCAACCCCAAAAATAAATGTTTTTAAATTATTTTTTTTAACAAAGCTTAAAACATCAGGTTCTCGATCTCCACCATCAGAAAAAATTATAACATTTTTATCTATAGCCTCTGTTTTCTCAAACGAACTATTTGCTAGTTTTAATGCCTCTAGAAGTTGTGTTCCTCCACCTGATATTAACTTACTATCAATAGCATCAATATAATTTATTGCCATAAAATAATCATCTGTTAAAGGCATTTGGATGTAAGCACTATCTGAGAAAGGAACTATTCCTACCCTATCTCCTTTTAAATTTGATAAAATCTCTTTCAACTCTTTCTTACTCAGTTCGAGTCTATTCGGATAGGTATCTTGAGCTAGCATTGATCTAGATATATCCATAAGAATATATAAATCACTTCCTTTAACCTCTATTTTCTGCTCATCTTTTAATTTTTGTGGAGAAAGTAATGCTAAAAATACTAAAAAAGCACCTATAGACAAAAAAATAGCTTTTAAAAATGAATAAATATTATCGTTCTTCCAACCAATATTTCTTAAAATATTTTGTCTTTTTCTAAACCCTAATATTAAAAATACCACGACTAATACAGGGATAACTATAAATTTTAAATTATCTATATTTCCAAATTCCATACTATCCCTCCTTAAGGTATTCTTATATATTTAAAATATTGGAAAAATATACCTAATAATAATAAAAATAGAGCAATTTCTAATAGCTCTTCGAAGTATTCTTTTATATCATATACACTTCTACTATCTATTTTAGTTTTTTCTAAATTATCAATCTCGTTGAAAATGTTTTGAAACTCTTTAGAATCACTAGCTCTAAAATATTTTCCATTTGTTTCATTTGCAATAGTTTGCAGAAGATTTTCATCAAGTTCGTTGTTTTGAATATATCTAGTTCCAAAAAATCCAGGAACAGGAATCTCTTTTGCACCTATACCTATAGTATAAACTTTTATTCCTAATTCTTTAGCTACTTTTGCAGCACCAATAGGACTCATCTCTCCCGAATTATTCTCACCATCCGTCATAAGAATAACAACTTTAGATTTTGAATCAGAATCTTTTAATCTATTTAAAGCGACTCCTAATCCCATTCCTATAGCAGTTCTATTATTACTACTAATATCATCTGTTGTAATTGTAGATATCATATTTTTTAAAACATTGTGATCAAAAGTTAAAGGAACCTTTGTGTATGCTTCACCACCAAAAACAACCAATGACATTCTGTCGTTAGATCTTTTATCTACAAACTCATTTAAAATCTCTTTTGATTTTTCCAATCTATTTGGATTAAAATCTCTAGCTTCCATAGATTTAGATAAATCTAATGATATAACAATATCTATTCCATCTTTTTTTACAATTTTTCCTTCACTTGTAATTTGTGGTCTGGCCAAAGCAAATATCATGAAAATTGTAGATAAATATATACAAATCTTTCCTAAAAGATGTTTTTTACTTCCTTTGGAATATTTTTTTATCATCTGTATTCCTGGAACTTTAATAGCTCCACTAACTCTTCTTCTAAAGAAAAGATAGGTCACTATAGGGATTAGTAATAATATATAAGGTAATTTGAAGTTAAACACTATTCTTTTTCTCCTTTCTGAGTCTTTCAACCATTTCTATGGCTTTATTCTTGTATTCTGAGCTCTCTTCGTTGCTACAAATAGCATTTGGAGCAAATTTTAAATAATCCATTTTCTTAATAAAATCAATATCGCTAGTAGTTAATGTAGAGATTAACTTATAATCTCCACCTAAGAAGTTTGTATTATATACACCATCTATATATTTTCTTAATTCAAAACTAACTTTCTCTTTCCAATTACTCTCGTTAACTTTAGTTATTCCTTTTTTAAATATAATATATGGATCTTTTAATCTATCTATTATAAATAATACAATAGATAGTAGCATTGCAGTCGTTCCACTCATTCCTAATATTATAGCGGTATAAGGATAGTCTTTTTCATCATACATCTTCTCTAAATTAGCCAACTCTTTATAAGGTTCTCTATCTTCATCGGTTAAAGTAGATACTATTGGTAACTTTAATTTTTTATCACCTAGAAGAATCTCCTTTTCTCCAATATTATAACTTCCAAACGTTACTATATATGAGCTATCTTTTGTTTTATCTAAAGAGTATATTTTGAACTCCTCTAAACTTTGTTTAATCTCTTCCTCTTTTATATCTCCAGATATTTTTAATGTTATCCTATCTCCTACATAATACTCTTTCTCTTTAACTTCTTCACCAAAACCTAAAACGGAGAAAAATATGAAGATAAAGAGGAACAATTTTTTTATCTCTTTCATCTCACTCTCCCTCGACAGAAAAATCTTGATATCTCTTTTACATAATCTTGGCCTACATAAAGATTGATTCCATCATTTAAACTATTTATAGCAAATTCACTTTTAGAACTATAGTTTTCAACAACTATTTGTTCACCAGTTTCAGAATCTTCTAAAGTAAAAATCGCTCCTTTAGGTAGTGATTCGAACTTTTTATCACCTATTCTGACTGGAATTATCTCATGCCTTCTAGATAAACTTTTCAGTTCCTTTTCGTAGTTATCATCCAAAAAATCAGAGATTAAAAATATAACAGATCTTCGTTTGAATATTTTTCCAAAATATCTAAGAGCATTAGCTATATCGGTATTCTTTCCTTTTGGATTTAAAACTAAAAGATTTTCTATAATAGAAAGGGCATGTTTTTTTCCCTTTTTCAAAGAGATAATTTTTTCTATCTCATTAGAGAAAAACAGAGCTCCAACTCTATCTCCGTTTTTATTTGCACTAAATGCTAAACTTCCTACTAGTTCAGTTATTAAATCCAATTTATCTTTAAATCTATTTGAAGCTGAAACATCAACTAATAGAAATACAGAGAGTTCCCTCTCCTCAACAAACTCTTTTACATATGCTTTTCTCTGTTTTGCAGTTACTTTCCAATCTATCTTTTTTACATCATCACCCGGAGCGTATCTTCTAATATCAGCAAACTCCATACCGTTTCCTTTTAAACATGATTGATATTGTCCCGCAAAAATATTATCCGATAAAATTGTAGCTTTTATCTCTATATTTTTAATTTTTTTCAACAGCTCTTTTTTACTCTCTTTACTATGATTAAAATTCATAATTATCACTCCTTAAGGTAAAACTACTGTTTTTAATATATCCTCTATTATATCTTCTACATCTTTATTTTCAGCTTCAGCTTCATATGTAAGTATCAATCTATGACGTAAAACATCATAAATAACTTTTTTTATGTCTTGTGGCATAACGAAATCTCTTCCATCTAAGAAAGCTGCTGCTTTAGCTGCTATAACAAGTCCTATACTAGCTCTAGGAGAAGCTCCACATGCTATATATTCAGACTCTTCTCTAGTTTTAAAAATAATATCTAAAATATATTTTCTTAGTTTTGAATCTATATTAACTTTTTTTATCTGTTCTTTTATATCCTCTATATCATTAGCTGTTATTATTGTTTGAATCGATATGTCATTAAACTCTTTCTCTCCCGTTAAAAGATCAAGAATTTCCATCTCCTCTTCATAAGTTGGATATTCTATTTTCACTTTCATTAGAAATCTATCTTGTTGAGCTTCAGGTAGTGGGTATGTTCCATCCTGTTCTATTGGATTTTGTGTTGCTAAAACTATAAATGGTTTATCTAATTTAAATGTTTCATTAGCTATTGTTACCTGTTTTTCCTGCATCGCTTCAAGTAGTGCTGACTGAACTTTAGCAGGTGCTCTATTTATCTCATCAGCTAATATAATATTAGCGAATATAGGTCCTTTCTTAACATGAAATTCACCCGTTTTCTCATTGTATATCTCTGTTCCTACTATGTCACTAGGCAATAAATCGGGAGTAAACTGTATTCTTGAAAAACTTAATCCTAAAGTTTCTGCAATTGTATTTACCGTCAGTGATTTTGCCAATCCTGGAAGACCTTCTAAAAGAATATGATTGCCCGTTAAAATTCCTATAAGTATTTTATGAATCATATCTTGTTGTCCAATAACCTTTTTAGAAATCTCCTTTTTTAAAGTATTAATTCTTTCCATTTTTTCCTCCTAAGTTTCAATAGTATATAGTGATTACTTTATTATAGTTAAAAAATTTAAAATCACCAAATTTTTTGACGAAAAAAAAAGAATAAAAGTTTAAACTTTTACTCTTCTTTTATTTTTATTTATCTGTATTTTTTATAAAATAGTTTCTAGTATTTCAGACTTCGGTAGAGGTTTAGAGAATAGATATCCTTGAATATAATCCGATTTCATATATTTCAGAAGTTCTAAATCCTCTTTTGTTTCTACACCTTCAGCCACTACTCTTAAATTCAATGCATGAGCTGTGTCTATACATAATTTAACGAGTGTTCTATACTCTTCACTGTCTTTCATTCCCCATACAAAACTTTTATCTATTTTTATATTAGATAAAGGTAATTTTACTAAGTAATTAAATGCCGAATAACCCGTCCCAAAATCATCTAAAGATATTTTCACTCCGATATCTTTTAGATTTTTTATTTTTAATATATTTTCGTCTATATTTTGAAGTAATACAGTTTCTGTAATTTCAATTCCTACATATTTAGGATTTACTCCAACCTCATTTATTATCTTTTTAATATTTCTAACAAAATTATGTTTCATAATTTGAACTGCAGATATATTAACTGATACAACAACTTTTTTTTCTCTATTTTCATTTATTTTTTTAGCAAAAGAAAATGCACTTCTTATGATAAAGTTTCCTATTTCATCTATCAATGTTGATTTTTCCATAATATTTATAATCTCAATTATTGGAACTCTTCTATATTTATCATTATTCCATCTCAATAAAGCTTCTAAACCAACTAGATTTTTATTACAACAATACTGAGGTTGATAGTATAGTTCTAACTCATCTTTTTCTAAAGCATTTCTTAAATCTTGTTCTATCTCTTCATTCAAGCATCTCTTTTTATCTAAATCTTTATTATAAAATACGTACTGATTCTTACCTTGATCTTTAGCTTTATACAGTGCTAAATCCCCTTTAGTTAAGAAATTGTCGATACTTTCTTCACCTGTATTTCCTGTTACAATACCTATACTAGCTGATAACTTTGTAAATTTAATCTTTTTTCCTGTTAATAGATTAAGAATACTATCTGCAGTTTCTGTAGCAGTCTCTTTACTCATTTTACCTTCCCAAGCTATTACAAACTCATCTCCACCAATTCTTGATACAAAACCATCTCTACAAATTTTTTGTAAATCCTCTGCAAACTCAATTAAAATCTCATCACCATGTTGATGGCCAAAGTTGTCATTTAAATGCTTAAAGTTATCTAAATCCATAAACATGATAGTAGCGTCAGCATCATTTTCAACTAGTTCACTTTCAATAAAATTATACAGTCCTCTTCTATTTGCTAATCCAGTAAGAGAATCTGTATATGCCATTCTTTTGATTCTAGCTTCTTGATTTTTCATTTCAGTTACATCTCTCATAGTACAAACTATTCCAATAACTTCTCCCGATATATCTATAATTGGAGATTTAAATACTTCTACTATTTTTTCTCCCGATTTAGTATTTAAGGTTCTAACTAAACTTATATTACTTTTATTAAATATTACATCTTTATCCTCTATAGAGATGCTTTCTCTATGTTCTTGCCCTAATATATCTTCCTCTTTAAGATTCATATATAAAAGTTTATTTATTTCTGTTAATCTATAGAATGTAGAATTACTTTGTACAATCTCTCCCTTTCTATTCTTAGTAAAAACAGCAAATGGCATATTTTCTAATAGAATATCAAATTTAACGTCTTTATTCTTTAAATCGGTTATATCTTTAGCTATCCCCATTGTTCCTAAAATATTATCATTAGTGTCAACAACAGGAACTTTGTATATATTAAATTGTCTATATCCTTTTTTTCCTGGAATAACTTCATCAAATATTAACTGTTTTCTTTCAGTCATTACTTTTAAATCATACTCTCTACAGTTCTCCCCAATCATACCATTCCAAACAAATTGATCATCCTTACCTCTGATAGTATCAAAGTCTTTGCCACAATGCTCTTTAAATTCGTTGTTAACAATCATATATTGGCTACTTTGATTTTTAAACCATGCCATATATGGGATATTATCCATTAAAGTATAAAACTTTAGTTTATTCTCTTCAGCTTCATCTTTTATTAAAATTGTTTCTTTTAGTTTATCTAAAACTAATCTAATCTCTTTTAGAGAATACGGTTTTAAAAGGAAATTAGTGGCTCCTCTTTTTATGTAATCAGATGGTCTCTCCTCTTTTAGTATATTTACAGATACTACTATTCTATCTAATTTCTCTTTGAAACATTCAAAAACATAGTCATTGTAGCTATCAAATATAATAAAGTCATAGTTTTTCCAATTATTTTTTGAATATTCTACTATATTCAAAAACTCGAATTCATAATCTTGTAATAAATATAATCCTAGTTCCTCTAGCGATCTTTTTGCTCTTTCGCTATCGTGTAAAATTAGTACCCTTGATTTCATCATTTAATTTCCCTTTACTCCTGATTTGTGTCACATTCTAACACGTGTTTTATAACATTCTAACACAGATTTCATTTTTTTCAAATATTAATATTGAATTTATAAGTTTTTAATACTATAATGTCTTTGAAAACATAATTTAATAAGGGGGACAAAATGTATAAATTAGTTATTTCAGATTTAGATGGAACATTAGTGAACAGCAATAAAGAGGTTTCAGATTACACAAAGAAAATTGTCGATTTATTAAAGCAAAATGATGTACATTTTATAATTGCAACTGGTAGAAATTTGAAAGGGGCTAAGCATATTTATGATATTTTAAACCTGAATGGTGAGATTATTTGTAATAATGGTTCAACAATTTATGACAACAAAGGAGAATTAATCTTTCAAAAAATTGTTGATAAAAATATAGCGCGACTAGTCTTTGAAACAGCTTTAAAAGAGGAGTGTGCTTTTCTAGGAAGCTATGGAACACAGCTTTATATAGGAGAGGGAACGCTTGATCTTGTTAATACTTATTTATACAATCCAGCTCAAGACCCTATAGAAATAAACATCAATAACATTTCAACATTTGATTTTGAAAAAATAGTTTTAATGAGTAAAGATAACAATAAATTAGAAAAACTTTCTTCTGAGTTTAACTCTTTAAAAGAAGTAAATGCATTTATATCACAAGAAAATTATCTTGATGTTGTTCATTTTGAAACTTCAAAAGGAAAAGCTTTAAAAGTTTTAGCTAACTCTAAAAATATAGATCTAGAGCACACTATCGCCTTTGGAGATGCTTTTAACGACTATGAGATGTTAAAATTTGCTGGAAAAGGATTGGTTATGGCCAATGGATTTGAAGAGTTAAAAAAAGAGTTTGAAGTATTAGAATTAACTAATGATGAAAATGGAGTTGCAAAGTACTTAGCTAAAGTTTTCTCTTTAGATTTATAAAATATAACTTTAAAAATGACGCCAAGTAATACAAATAATCTTGGCGTCATTTTTTTACATTCCCATATATTTTTTTAAAATTGAAGGAGTGATTCCTCTTATTTTTGAAATATCTTCAAGTTGATCATCTAATATAGTACGGGGGGATAAATATTCACTTTTGGGATTTCCTATATATATTCCACAAACAGTTGAAGTTGGTTTCATAGCAAAATTTTCGCTTAATTCAACTCCAATACTTTCCGCATTCAAAAGATTGAATATATCCTTTTTCAATGAATGGTCAGGCAAAGATGGATACCCTATTGCAGGTCTTATATTTATATTCCAATTATTTTCAGAGATATAATTTTGTAGATATTCTGAAGATGCTTCTATTAATACATTAGCTAAAAGTTGTTGAAATATATCTTTCTCATCCTCTGGTTTAATACTAGCAATAAAAAATCCTAAATAATCATTTTCTTCAAAATAATCTGCAAGTGATTCATTTACTAAACCCTGATTTCTGACTAAAGGAATTTTTAATTCTGCAATATCTAAAAAATCATTATCTTTTCTTACTTTACAAATTTTATATATAGCTTTAATCATAATATTTTTATTTGACCAATCTTTTAAAATTCTATTTGCTTCATCCAAAACTATTTTTTCTTCAGAACTTCCTTTAACTTTTAATGTTGATAGAAAAATATTCCAATCAATATTTTTTAAAATATTTTCAATTCGAATTTTAATAACTATTTTATCCAACGATTTTGGAGTTACCGGAGTATATCCTTTATGAATAGCATTTAACCTAGCTAGAGAGATATTTTTAGTTACTGTATTTTTCTTATTATTATAGTAAAGTTCTCTTAACGTTTGATATTCATTTTTTATTCGTTCTTTTAACAATTCAGATTTTTCTCCCAATAAAGAATCTAATAAAACTACTGTCGAAGACGCATCAGTCACATAAAATACACAATTTTCATATAGTGGTTCTAACTTTATAGCTGTATGCAGTTTAGATGTTGCTGCTCCTGCTATAATTAAAGGTAAAGTTTGTTTATTTTTATTAAATAAATCTAAAACCTCCTCCATTTCACTTAACGATGGAGTTATTAATCCACTCAATGTTACAGCATCCACATTATTTTCAATAGCAAAATTATAAATTTTTTCTTTTTCAACCATAACTCCTAAATCTAAAACTTCGTAACCATTACATTCTAAAACAGTTTTAGTGATATTCTTTCCAATATCATGAACATCACCTTTAACTGTACACATAAGAATCTTTCCTTTATTTTTTTTATAGACCTCTTTTTGTGTGATGTATGGAGTCAGATATTTTACAGCATTTTCCATAACAACTGCCGATTTTATTATTTGTGGCAGATAAATCTCTCCTTTTTCAAATTTATCTCCAACTTCCTCTAACGCAACCATCAAAATATTTTGAATAATATCTAGAGCTTTATAGCTTTTTAAAGCTTCATCTATATCAGATTCTAATCCTCTTACTTTACCATTTAATATTTTAGATTTCAATCTATCTTCAAAACTCTTTTCTATCTGTTCGAAATCGTTTTTTAAATCATTTTTTGCCTTAAATTTCTTAGTTTTAAAAAACTCTAATATCTGTTCTAATGCATCCTCCCCTTCTATTAATCTATCTACTAAAACAATTAACTCTTCAGGGAATTCTACCTCATTTTCATTTGGATTTATAATTGCCATATTCAATCCATTTATAAGAGCTTTTTTTAAAAATCTATCATGAATAAGTTTTCTCAAATTGCTATTTCCTCGAAATGCAAAAGACAGATTGCTTATCCCACCACTGATTTTAGCTCCTTTTAAATTTTCAGATATCCATTTCGTAGCTCGAAGAAAGTCTACAGCATGACCTTTGTCTTCTTGTCTTCCAGTGCCAATAGTTAAAATATTTGGATCAAAAACAATATCCTCTTTCTTCCATCCATGTTTTATCAATAAATCGTATGCTCTTTTACAAATCTCTATTTTTCTACTATACTCTACTCCTTGCCCCTCTTCATCAAAAGCCATAACAACAACTGCTGCTCCATAATTTTTTATGACTTTAGCTTTTCTTAAAAACTCCTCCTCTCCTTCTTTAAGGCTAATTGAATTTACAATAGCCTTTCCCGAAATATTTTTCAAAGCAATCTCTATTACATCAAAGTTTGAAGAGTCAATCATTATTGGTATTTGTGAAACAGCTATGTCATTACTCAAAGTTTTCAAAAATATTTCCATCTCAGCTTTTGAATCTAAAAGAGCGTCATCTAGATTTATATCAATTATAGTGGCTCCGTTTCCAACTTGCTCTCTCGATATTTCTACAGCCTCTTCATATCTCTTCTCTTCAATTAATCTCTTAAATTTTCTAGAACCAGCTACATTATTTCTCTCTCCAACAACATAAAAATTTAAATTATTTTTTAATGGGCTATTTCCAGATAAAAAAAAACCATCATTTTTTTTAATTCCAATTTCTCTAGGAACTTTTCCAATCGAGTACTGACTTATCAACTCTATGTGTTTCGGTGTTGTTCCACAGCATCCACCTATAATATTTATTTTTTTATTATCTATCAATTTTTTTAAATATTCTAATGTCATTTCTGGTTTTTCTGCATACTCACCCGTTTCATCAGGAAATCCAGCATTAGGATATACAGATAACATCTTATCTGTATAGTCACTCAATGACTCGATTAAAGGTATTAAATCTTTTGCACCAAAAGAACAATTTAGTCCAAAAGATATAATACTGTCCCTATCTAGAGATGTTATCAAAGATTTTATATCTTGACCTGATAAAATTTTTCCACTTCTATCAACAGTTGCTGATATCATTATTGGTATTTTTTTCCCAACTTTCTCAGCAATCTCTTCACACGCCATAACTGCTGCTTTTGCATTTAAACCATCATAAATAGTTTCAATTAGAAATAAGTCAACTCCACCATCATAAAGTCCTTGTGCTTGAACACAGTAACTCTCAAACAATTCATTAAAACTAATCTCTCTATCTAAGATACTATTTTTAGTTGGAATAGATGCACTTTTGTTTGTTGGTCCCATAGAACCAGCAACTAAAACTTTCCTTTTGGCATTTATTACTGCTTCTTTCGCCAATTTAGCTCCTTCAAATGACAATCTATATGATTCCTTTTCTATTCCATAATCTTTCAAAGAAACACTATTTGAATTGAATGTATTCGTTTCAATTATATCAGCACCAGCTTCGATATATTTTCTATGAACATCTAAAATTATATCTTTTCTAGTTAGATTTAATATATCATGACACCCTTTATAACCTTTCCCTTTAAACGTATAGTCCTCTTCTGATAATTTATAGCTTTGGATGGCTGTTCCAGTAGCCCCATCTAGTATATATATTTTCTTTTCAGCTAACATATTTCCCCCTTTTAATTCCAAGGTTTCTGTTAACTTAAAATTTATTGAAACTACTCCAATCCTTTGAGGTATAATAGTTATT